>JBIIHD010000248.1:0-3295 GCA_044236095.1 Crocinitomicaceae bacterium
ATCAGAACTAATTTCAGAGGCTGAGCTTAGAATTAAACAATGCTCTGTTGCAAAAACTTTGGTGGCATCTCCAAGCAATGTGAAAATAAAAAATTTAGGTGATAAAGTGAACACTGTCTATGGAGATTATTCCTCTCAAGTATCGCTAGACGGAAAGTCGCTGCACATAACCTCAAGAAGAGGGTGGGAAAACGGAGAGTCAGATAATTATCGTGATCCTATGTTCAACAATTTTACTGAAGATATTTATTTCTTAAAATTAGATGAAAAAAATAATTGGAGCAATCCTAAAAAGCTTGATCTATCCATGCCCCAGATCAACGAGGCAAGTGTTTCACTAAGTTTAGATGAACGTAAAATTTACTTGTACAAGGATAGCACAGGTCTAGGAGATATTTTTATTACTGAATATTCGAGCGGTGAATTTGCGAATGAAAAACCAGTTAAAATTGATGGTGTTAATTCAAATTTCTGGGAAACTCATTTGGTTGTTTCACCAGATGGTAAAATTTTGTACTTTGTTTCCGATAGACCAGGGGGTAAAGGTCGAAGAGACATTTATTATATGGAAAAAAAGAATGGTAAATGGGAATCTCCTCAAAATTTAAGTGTCATTAACACAGACAATGATGAAGATTCTCCATTCGTTGGTTTAGACAACAACGTTTTGTACTATTCAAGCAATAGCGAGAAAAGTATGGGTGGATTTGATGTTTTCATGACTGTTCGTGATGCACAAGGAAATTGGTCTCCTCCAGTTAATTTAGGATACCCGATCAATTCACCGGGTGACGATGTTTTTTTCACAACTACAGCAGACGGAAAACAGTCATATTTATCCTCTTTACGTAAAGGTGGTTATGGTGAAAAAGATGTATATGAAGTAATCTTCCCTCAGGCAACAACCAAAAATGTTGCATTTCTAAATGGTAGAATTATTCATTCCAATGGAAAGAAAATACCAGAGTCATCCTTTATTACATTGCGTTGTAAAAATTGTGAGGAAGGAGTAGATGAACAAATTTTACCCCGAATTGAAGATGGGGGGTTCTTCAGTAAACTAGACAAATGCAAGGAATACGAACTAACTTACTACTACAAAGAAAATACACCAAGTCCATATAAACAAACATTCAAAACGGATTGTGATTTAGCATACCAAGAGGTGTATAAAGTTGTTTTATTAATTGAGGAAAAGGAACTTATAACCAAGTTATATGATTATGACTTAGACGGAACGGTAACTTCTAACAATTTATCTGAAAAAACCAAAAAACTTCTTGAAAATGCAACAGTTGATATTTACGATCGGAAAGGAGCTAAATTAGAAACTTTAAAAACCAATTCAGACGGGCAGTTTTTCAGTAAATTAACTACTGGTCTTAATTTTGGTGATAAGTTAGATTATTATGCAGTTGTGTCTGCGGATATGCATATTACAGATACATTTGATGTTAAAGTAGAACTCAGAGGGGACTCTGTTATTCATTTAGCATTTGAAATTTCCACATTGAAAAACATTGAAGAAATTTTAGCACTTAAGCCAATCTATTTTGATTTTGATAAATCAAATATAAGACCTGATGCAGCAATTGAATTAGATAAAGTAGTAGATTATTTAAAGAAATATCCTACGCTTAAAATTGAACTTGGTTCTCACACGGACAGCAGAGGTTCGAAAACTTACAACCAATCCCTGTCTCAAAGAAGAGCTGAATCATCAGCAAACTATTTGAAAAAACGAGTTCCAAATCCTGAGCGTATTTCATACAAAGGATATGGCGAAATGAAAACTACAAACGGATGTAATGATGGTGTAATTTGTACCGAGCCACAACATCAGCTAAATCGTAGAACAGAATTCGTAATTCAAAAGTAGATGTCGTTCAAATTAATCAAATCTTTTATTCAGTAAGATTGATTAATAGTTCGAATTTAGAGTGAGTTTTTTTAGTACATTTGATACACTATGCTTCGGAAGTGTCCTATCGTGCTTTTAATTCTTTTGTCTGCTAAATTTTCGGCACAAGTTGTTGATAATTTCTCAGACGGAGACTTTACGAATAATCCAACCTGGACTGGGACAGAAAGTGAATTTATAATTAATTCAAACCAGCAATTACAATTAAACAGTACTATATTAATTAGTTCTTATTTATCCGTACAACATAATTTAACTTCTATCGATAATAAAGAATGGCGCATTTGGGTTAAACAAACTTTTGCCGGTTCTTCTGCAAATTATGGACGAATCTATCTAACATCAGATAACCAATCTGTTGCAATGTGTCAAAATGGTTATTATTTACAAATGGGAGAAGCTAATTCAACAGATGCAATAAGATTATTTAGACTTTTCAATGGCACATCAACACAGATATGTTCTGGTCCAATTGGTCAAATTGCAAGCGGAATAAATGCTACAGTAAGAGTAAAAAGAAATTCTTTTGGCGACTGGTTTTTATATGCCGATTTTTCTGGAGGTAATAATTATAACCTTCTTGGCACTGGGAATGATGCAACTAACCTTGTTGGCGTCGCTTTCGGTATTTTAGATGTCTACACTTCAAGTAATGCCAATAAGTTCTTTTACGATGACATCTATATAGGAAATGAAATCATTGATAACCTACCACCAATTCTAAATTCGGCTACTGCAATTTCATCCACTCAGGTTGATGTGCTTTTCAATGAATCATTAGACCCAACAAGTGCGCAGAACCCAACAAACTTCTCATTAAATCCCTCGATTTCAATTTCCTCAGCCTTACTCGACCCAATAAATACAGCACTCGTTCACTTAACAACTGCCACATCTTTCACAAACGGAACCACCTATTCATTAACCACAAATAACATTCTAGACATTTCAAATAATATATCCGGAAATCAAAACACAAACTTTCAGTATTTGGTTGCTGATTCGGTTTTACCTGGTGAAGTTATAATCAATGAATTTTTTCCGGATCCAACGCCTGTGATCGGGCTTCCAGAAGTTGAATTCGTTGAAATTTACAACAAGAGTAATAAAATTTTTAATTTGAACGGTTGGAAAATTGGCGATGCGTCTTCTGACGGAACCATTGCAAATTCTTGGCTATTACCTGGAGAGTATAAAGTATTAACTGCTACAGCAAATACTCCTCTTTTTACATCAACCTCAGCAGCTGGGGTAACGAGTTTTCCAAGTTTGAATAACGCAGGAGATGATGTAGTTTTAAAAGATAGCTACGGTCAAATAATTGATAAACTTACTTACACTGATGATTGGTATCGTGATGATATCAAGAAAAGT
>JBIIHD010000250.1:0-3294 GCA_044236095.1 Crocinitomicaceae bacterium
GATATTTTCTTGAATCTGCGTCATAAGAGGAGTAATCAAATAGTTCAGTTTTAATTTGTCCAGTTTTTTCTAACTTTTCTATACACGATGCTATAAATCTATGAGGATCTACCCAAAAACATTGTTTCACTCGACCTGTTCCATATGGATTTTGAACTAAATTATATTCACTATCATTTGGATCAATTACTTCCAAATAATTTACGTATTCTGGTTTGACTTCTTTTTTTAGCCATTCATTTTTTTCTTGTTCCGATGAAAAAATCCTTCTTACTGTTAAAGGATGAAAAAAGGAAGATTTTGTGTTAACCTCTAAATTTTGATAATATTGCCTTAAATAAGGAAGGAATTCATCTGCTCTCCAAGATTTTGTAGTTCTGCGAAAGACGATTGGATTTATCATTCCCGCAGCACATGCGCTAGATTCATTCTTGCCTTGATCAATTAGTGTACAATGAATTCCGTGCTTTTGTAATTCTAAGGATGAACATAATCCTGCAATTCCACCCCCAACTATAAGTGCTTTCATTTTGCAATGGCTAGTGTTATTATACTTATTTTTAATTCGGGATTGTTTTTTAAAAGGACGTTTGCCAATCTTTCAATTGTGGCGCCAGTTGTTAAAACATCATCCACCAAAGCAACGTGCTGGAAATGACTTAAACTCTGATTAGAAGCAAATACATTTTCGCTATTTTGCCAGCGTTCCCACATAGATTTTCGTGTTTGACTAATTGTATGCTTTGTTTTTAAAATCCCTTGCTCAACAATTGGTATCAAAAGTTGCTCACCAATTCCTCTGGCTATAATTTCGGCTTGATTGTAACCTCTTTGAAATCTCTTTTTTGGATGAATAGGAACAGGAATAAGCGCTTCCAAAGTATCGAAAGGACTTAGATTTTTTAGTTTTTCACCAATTTCACGTCCGTAATATTTTCCGATTTGTCTATTATTCTTGTATTTCAAAGCATACAATATCTTTTGTGTCGAAGAATTTTCTTCGAAATTAAGTAACGAATAGGTTGCTAAAATTGGAACCCTGCCCCAAAATAATTTATCAATTGCGGAAGGCTCATTCAGATTTTCAAAATAGGTGTATGAAAAATTCGATTTACAAAAAGAACAAATAAATAATTCTTTTTCTAATAATTCCAACTCGCAATGCAGACATTTTTCAGGAAAGGTTAGATGTGAAACCGTTCTTAAAAAATCTTTGATTTGTCCATTCATGCCCTGAGCCTTGTTCGTTATGTAAAATCGGGTTAAGTTAACACAATGATGTTAAAAACAAACCTAAAAATTACTTGAATTAGAACTCAAACTTACCGAATTTAGATGAGAAATCAACGAGTGTTTTAGCTTTATTCTCGTTTGCATCAAAAAGATTAATTTTTAATAATTTTTAGTGTGAATATCTTTCCGATGTATGTTAATAATTGCACAATCGTTGACTGTTTAAAGGATTGCGATTTGAGATGTTAATAACATTGATTAATTGTTAATTTTTTTTATTGCGAAACGTCGGAATTTTGACAAATTTTGTATGCCCGAATCATTTGAAAAAATGTTTTATAAAAAACACATTACACAACGAACGGGAAATACATAACTTATTGAAAAATATACACATAGGCATAATTTCAAAATGTCGTTAAAATGTTTTTCACTGAATTAAAATAAAAAAGAATTAAATAAATTAGGATGACACAACAGGAACCAATTTTAGAAGAAAACAAAAATCGATTTGTTTTATTTCCAATCCAACATAATGACATTTGGAATTTCTATAAAAAAGCCGAGGCAAGTTTCTGGACCGCCGAGGAAATTGACCTTTCTCCTGATTTAATTGACTGGGAAAATAAACTTAATGACGATGAGCGTCATTTCATCAAACATGTTTTGGCATTTTTTGCTGCCTCAGATGGCATTGTCAACGAGAATTTAGCAGAGAATTTTCTTTCAGAAGTTCAATACACCGAAGCAAAGTTTTTCTACGGATTTCAAGTAGCAATGGAGAACATTCATTCTGAAACCTACTCTTTGCTAATCGATACCTATATTAAAGATACCAAGGATAAGAATCATCTTTTCAATGCGATGGAAACACTAGATTGTGTTAAGAAAAAGGCGGAATGGGCGTTAAGATGGATAGACAAAGGTTCATTTGCCGAAAGGTTAGTTGCCTTTGCCGCTGTAGAAGGAATATTTTTTTCTGGATCCTTTTGTTCGATTTTTTGGCTGAAAAAGAGAGGTTTAATGCCTGGCTTAACCTTTTCAAATGAATTGATTTCTAGAGATGAAGGTTTACATTGTGATTTTGCTTGTTTACTCTATAACAATCATGTAATAAACAAATTGTCAAAAGAAAATGTACGTCAGATAATTACGGATGCTGTAGAAATTGAAAAAGAATTTGTTACAGATGCACTTCCTGTTCGTTTAATTGGAATGAATAGTGATCTAATGGGCCAATACATTGAATTTGTAGCGGACAGATTGTTAGTTGAATTAGGAAATGACAAGGTTTACAATGTTTCAAACCCATTCGATTTTATGGATATGATTTCGATTCAGGGAAAAACAAATTTCTTTGAAAAAAGAGTGGGTGAGTATCAAAAAGCGGGTGTATTATCAGGAGGCGCTGATAATCATACCTTTTCAATGAATGAAGATTTTTAATAAATATTTGATAGGAAAATAAAATGTACGTAGTAAAAAGAGACGGTAGAAAAGAAGCGGTGAAATTTGATAAAATCACGGCAAGAATCATGAAATTGTGTTACGGATTAGATCCTTTGGTCTCTCCGGAAGCAGTTGCCATGAAGGTTATCGAAGGAATTTATGATGGAGTGTTAACCACCGATTTGGATAATTTAGCTGCAGAAGTGGCAGCTGCAAAAACGATTGATCATCCGGATTATGCCTTATTAGCCTCAAGAATTGCTGTATCAAACCTCCATAAAGAAACTAAGAAGACCTTTTCTGAAGTAATGGAGGATTTGCACAATTATATCGACCCAAAAACGGGTCAACGTGCGTCATTACTTGCTGATGATGTCTATGAAGTTGTAATGAATAATAAAGACGTTTTAGATTCAAGTATTATTTATGATCGCGATTTTCGATATGATTATTTTGGATTCAAAACGCTAACGCGCTCTTATTTGATGAAGTTGAATAATCAAATTGCTGAGAGGCCTCAACAAATGTTAATGCGGGTTTCGATTGGTATTCATAAGCATGATATTCAAGAAGCAATCAAAACGTATAACCTTATGTCAGAAGGCTGGTTTA
>JBIIHD010000251.1:0-3292 GCA_044236095.1 Crocinitomicaceae bacterium
AATGAACCATCAGCGGCAAATTTAGAACCCATATCATCAAAACCATGTGTAAATTCATGACCGATTACCATTCCAATTCTCCCATAATTTACTGCATCCTCTGCGTTGTCATCAAAAAATGGCGCTTGCATTATTCCAGCTGGAAAAGCAATTTCATTCAATAATGGATGGTAGTATGCATTCACCATATGTGCAGGCATTCCCCACTTGCTTTTATCAATGGGTTTGTGTAATTGTTCTAAATTTCTACGAGTCGAATAACGATTCATATCGCGAACATTGGCAACATAATCATTTTTTGTAAAATTAAGGCTTGAATAGTCTTCCCATTTAGAAGGAAATCCAAGTTTTCTTCCTATCGCACTTAATTTAACCAAAGCCTCTTTTTTTGTCTGGTTGGACATCCAATCTAGATTATTAATTCTTTCTTTGAATACAATCAACAGATTATCTACCATTTCATTTACTCGATCTTGTGCCTTTTTAGAAAAGTGTTTTTCAACAAATGCTTTACCGAGTAATTCACCTACCTCCATGCGTGTTAATTCATCAATGCATGATTCATTCAGGGGTTTACGCTCTTTCTTGCCAGACAATGTTCTACCGTAAAAATCAAAACGCAATTCTACAAAGTCCTCACCTAGGTGTCCCATGTAGCTATTCATGACATTCCATGCTAAATATTTTTTCCAAGTTTCCAGTTCTTGGTTGGAGATCATAGATGAAATCGTTTGAATAAATTTGGGCGTCCCAACAACAATGGAGTCTACACCAGAGAGACTTAATTTCTGAAAATAGGAATTAAAATCAAATTTTCCGAACAGTTCATAAACGTCATTGATGGAATTCATATTATATGTTGTCTCAGGAATACGCAATTCTGCGGGCGTCAACATGGATTTGGCTAAACTTGTTTCGAAATTTACAATTAATTCTGCCGTTTTTTTAGCATCTAACTCAGAATAGCCGAATTTAGAAAACGCCTTTTCAACATAGCTTTTGTATGATTCCAAAATGTTTTTTTTGTTTTCTTTTAAATAGTATTCGCAATTTGGAAGACCAATACCGCCTTGACTGAGATAAACCACATTTCGATTAACATTCTTTAAATCTTGATCAACACCAATATTAAATAACGAACCAATTCCATCAAGGTGTAGTTTTGAAATAACAGAAGCTAGATCTTCGAAACTTTGAATAGCATTAATCAGGTCCAAGTCAGGTTTAATCGATTGAATTCCGGCTTTATTGCGGGCTTTCATATTAGTATATGATAAATAATAGTCACCTAACAGTTGATTCTGAGATCCTTTTGAACCTGGATTTTTAGCTGCGGCCTCCAAAATTTCAGTCAATTTTATCTTGTTATTTTGCTCTAATTCATTAAAGCTTCCCCAGCGAGATTCAGAGGCAGGAATTTTACTTTTCGCAATCCATTTTCCATTAGAGAACTGAAAAAAATCTTCCGTTGGTTTCACTTTGGAATCAAAATAATTTTTATCGATGGTAGAAAGATTATTCTGAGCAGTGAAAAATAAACTGAAAAATAAAACAGGGGTAAGGCAAAGTATTTTCATATCAATTAATTTGGTGTATATAACATTTCAACATGCGGAATGCCATCCTCTAAATATTCTTTCCCTGTTGAGATAAATGAATGTTTGTTGTAATATTCTTCTAAATGTTTTTGAGCAGAAATACGAATGGCGCAATTACCAAATTCTTCTTGGCAAAATTTTATACTTTCATCCATTAATTGATGACCAATTCCTTTACCGCGCACATCTTCAACAATTACCACCCTACCAATAGACACTTCTGGATAGGATAGACCTGCAGGTAAAATGCGTGCAGTGGCAATAATATTTCCATAACCATCTCGGCAAATGGCGTGATAACTTTTTTTGTCTTTTCCATCTAATTCGAGATAGGCACAGTTTTGTTCTACAACAAAAGCTTTTAAACGAATTTCTATCATGTCGTGAAACTCATTCAAACTGAGTTCACTAAAATATTTGAATTGCCAATTTAGATCCATTTGTTTTGATTTGTGGAAACGAATTTACTAAAAAATGATCCTACAATGGCTAAAAAGGGAAATTCTATCAGGAGTTTTTGCAGAATTTGAAAGAAATCCGTTATATTTGCAGCCTGTTAAACGGAGGTTGTAGCTCAGTTGGTTAGAGCGCCGGATTGTGGTTCCGGAGGTCGCGGGTTCGAACCCCGTCTCCCTCCCAAGTATAAAAAGCTGTTCTTTGGAACGGCTTTTTTATTTTTGTAAATTACCTGATTTTGAGAAAATTAGAGGATTAGTGTAATCCCAATTAAATTTTAATTCCGTAAAACGCTTATTGGTTTTGTGTTGCCGATACGCACGAAATAGAAGCCCTTTTCAAAATTATTGGTTGGAATTGAGAGATTTCTTGATTCGACCTGAGCAGAATAAACCATTTGACCCATTGTATTGAAAATCGAGAGGTCTTGATTCATTAGATCATTTGAACAAAGTATGCTCAACTCATCTTGAAAGGGATTTAAACAAACAGAAAAAGCAGGCGTTTTTATTTCTTCTGGTATTGCCGTCTTGTCGTTAGAACTATCATAGACAGAGGTATCATATAAACACCGAATGATTGTTTGATCAATTTCAGAATAATTTGTTTGTTCAGAAAACCCACTGTAAAAAATGCTTTCTTTTACTTCATGCGTCTCATAAAAAAAACCAAGCGATTGAGCTAGTTTTTTTCTTAGTAATCGCTTTTTTATTCGAAGATTTGGTGTTCGATACAAATCAACAAAAACAAATGCTTTCACAATTTCACGGCCATCATTAGACAACTCACAATGTTGAACCGCCCAGTTTTTGTTCAGTAAAAATCGTGTGCTTGCATCCAAAAGTTTACATTGATTTGCCGAACCAACATAGATCTCCATATTTGCATCTTCAATTTTATCTACTAAATTGATTTGCAATGGGTTAATGTAATTTTTGAGATCCTCTATTGCTGAGACTAATTCCGATTTAAGCGATTCAAAATCGACTTTAAATACCGTTTCATTTTCTGCTTCCGAAGTATTTTTTTCAAATTGATGAATATAAATTTTTATGTTTTTTTTCCACCTAGTAGCTTCATTATTTTCTTTCTTAATATAGGTCAACTCCCGAAATAATTTGATTGATTCAGAACAAAATTCTACGGTATCAGCGAAGAATTGAGTGACTAAAAAACTAGTGAATACAAAGGTTAGAATTAGGCTTTTCACGATAAAAATTTAGCCTAGAGCGAATATT
>JBIIHD010000116.1:0-5028 GCA_044236095.1 Crocinitomicaceae bacterium
ATGTTTGGAGTTTTGGTGAAAGTCCTGATGGATCATATGTTTTCATTGGATCTGATGATGGGTTATCTCGTTTAAATTTAAAAACAAGAAGGCTTGAACATTTTTCTCGTTCAGCACTAAATCCCGCTGAAAAAGATAAATCGGTTGTTCTTTCCATACACGCAATTTCAAATAATCAAGTTCTTGCAGGATGTTTAGATGGCTTATATATCCTAGAGATTAATGAATCCGGGACTTACAGTTTTAGACCTTTGAATTTTCTAGACCCGATTAACTCAAATAAACACGATAGAACATATAGCATTATTCCATACTCCAAGGATCAATATTTTTTAGCTACTCGATCGGGTGTTATTTTTATCGATCTATCCCAAAGGACTGCTAAAACGTTTGAACACGATACGGAAAAGCCAAACGAAAGCATTTCTTTAGGTGCGTGCCGATTTGGTTTTAAAGATACACAAGGTAAATTTTGGTTCGCCACGAGTAGTGGTGGTTTGAATTATCTCAAAAACACCTCAGACGGATTTAAAATTATTCCTTTTGAACATAATCCCGCAATTAAATCAAAGGCTATTGATTACATTAATTCGATTTATCAATCTGATGATCGAACTTTTTGGTGTGGTACTAACGGCTCAGGTCTATTAAAATTAGATATTAATAATGGAAATCTCCAAGTGTTTAATCGCTCAAGTGGACTACCAAACAATGTTATTTACGGAGTATTACAAGATGAGGCTGGTTTTTTATGGTTAAGTTCAAATAAAGGTCTGACTAAATTCGACCCTGTCTCCAAGAAAGCTATTAATTACAGAGAAAACGATGGTTTGATGAGTAATGAGTTTAACCTCGGAGCTTATTTAAAATCAAGTGATAATACATTCTATTTTGGAGGGATTTATGGGTTTAATTATTTTAAGCCTAGAGATTTATTATCTTCTTCAAAAGATATTCAGGTAATTTTCACGAAAATAAAAGTAGATGGTCAGTGGGTAGTGCCAGGAGAAAAAAAATCTATCTTATCGAGTACTTTGGCTAATACCAAGAAAATCACGCTGTCCTATCGTCAAAGAAGTTTCACAATTCGATTTCAACCTTCGGAATTGAGTAATACAAATTTGGTTAATTATAAATATATTTTAGAGGGTTCTGATGAGGGTGAAATTTTAATCGAAGGCAACAATGAAATTATCTTTAATGCTCTATCTCCAGGAAAATATGTGCTGAAGGTCTATGCCCGTTCTGGACTCGGACCTTGGTCTAATGTACCAGCAACTTTGGAAATTATCATTGAGTCTCCTTTTTGGAGTACTTGGTGGTTCTGGACTGTAATTGCAGCCTTTTTGAGTTTGGTTGTTTATATTTTTGTTCGAAGTAGAATTGAACAAGGAAGACGAGAGCAAGTAAGGCTTGAAATTAAAATCAACGAAAGAACTCGAGAAATTCGTGAACAGAAAAAACAGATTGAAATTCAAAATGAGGAAATTCAACGCGAAAAAGACAAAGTAGAGGAACAGCAAAAATTGCTACAAAAAGAAAAAGATAAAACGGAGGGAATTCTACTTAACATTTTACCTGAATCTTCCGTTAAAGAATTGAAATCAAAAGGGAAGGTTACTGCCAAAGCCTACAATACTGTTTCAGTAATGTTTACGGATGTTGTTGGCTTTACTAAGATTTCTGAAAATATGACACCGAATAGATTAGTTGGCAAGCTTGATGTCATGTTTAGAAAGTTTGATGAAATTATCGTTTCAAATAATTTGGAGAAAATTAAGACAATTGGTGATGCATACATGTGCGCTGGTGGGGTACCTGAAAAAAATTCCACGAATCCAATTGATACTTGTTTGGCGGCACTTCAAATTCAAGATTACATGGCTCGATTAAAGTATGATGCTATTGCTAATCATGAAGATTACTGGGAGATTCGACTTGGAGTAAATACGGGTTCTGTAACCGCCGGTGTTATAGGTACCCAAAGGCTGGCATACGATATTTGGGGTTCTACCGTCAATGAAGCGCAACGAATGGAAATGATGGGCGAACCAGGAAAAGTTATGGTTTCGGCTTCCACTTTTTCATACATCGAACCTTACTTTGAATGTGAATTTAAAGGAAAGGTTCAAACAAAAGGTAAAGGGCTCATGGATATGTACATTGTTCATCGAATTAAGCCAGAACTTTCCGTTAATAACGAAGGGTTGTTTCCGAATGATCGTTTTAATAAAATTGTAAATCTTCATCATTTTAGTTCTATCAAATATTATAAAACAGAGCATCATGTACTAAAAATGTTGGAAAATGGTCTTGAGCCAAATCTTTATTACCACAGTCTAAATCACACCAAAGATGTAGTGAAATCAGTAGAAAGATTAGCACTATTGGAAGGCGTAACGGATGAGGGCCTTTTTCTACTTAAAACAGCAGCTATTTTCCATGACGCCGGATTTTTGGAAAGCTATCAACACAATGAGCCAATTGGCGCTAGAATGGCTGAAGAAATTCTACCTCAATATGGATATACCGAAGACCATATTCAAACCATTAAAGATTTAATTTTTGTTACGCAAATTCCACATAAACCAACGAATAAATTACAGGAAATTATTTGTGATGCTGATTTAGATTACCTTGGTCGGAATGATTTTGAGGAAATTGCAGATAAATTAAGAAGAGAATTAAAGGAGAGAAAAATTATTTCAAGCGATAAGAAATGGGATGAGATTCAAATATCATTTCTTAGACAACACAAATATTTTACTAAAACGGCAATTGAAACACGTCAAAAGAATAAGGAAAAGAATATTCAACTTGTTATTGACCGTTTGGAAAGAGATGAATATATCGATTAATTACCCGTATAGAATTCCTTCAAATAATTAGGTTCGAAATAAGCTATATTTTCAAAATCATTTCTCTTGAATTTTTCAAAAGCTAATTTTATTTGTCCGTTAGCAGATAATTGAATTTCCGGAACTATTTCGATCGATCGATTAGACCATATTTCTTTCATTTTTTTTGCTCCGTCTCCAATGCACAAAAAGGGTTCAAAATCAGAGTAGGACAAGTGATCTAAAATATCTGAAGATAAAGGTTTAATGATTACCCCATTTTTATCAAAAATAGTCGAGTATACTTCCATTCTTCTGGCGTCTAGCATGACACAAATTACACTATCGGAAAAATAATTTCGAGCACCACTCTCGTATGCTTGCAGAGTATCAATTGAAATGAGAGGAATTGATAATGCATAGCACATTCCTTTAGCTAAAGAAAAACCAATTCTCAATCCAGTATAGGAACCGGGTCCTGATGAAATGGAAATCGCACTTAAATTTTCAGGGGCAATAGAAGCTCTTTTCATGATGTCATCTATAAAAACCGCTAATTTTTCGCCATGAATATATTGATCGCTATGTTCTTCTACACAAAGTAACCCACTACCGTTTTGAGATAATGCCACAGAACATGTTTTTGTAGCGGATTCGATGTGTAGAATATAGCACATGAAAATTAGTTGATTTCAAATTTAAAACCAATCCCGTGAATATTTGTAATTTGAATTCTTGGATCTTCTTTCAAGTACTTCCTGATTTTAGTTATGAAAACATCCATGCTTCTTCCTACAAAATAATCATCTTGACCCCAAACAGCATTCAAAATAATGTCTCTTGGTGTTACTTGATTTTTGTATTTGACTAAAACTTTGAGAATCTGAGCCTCTTTTTTAGTCAAGATTTTTTCAAATTGATTAGTCTTAAGAGTATAATTTTCACTATCAAAATAATAATTGCCGATTTTGAAAATCTTCTCTTCATCTTCCTCTAATTTAATATTGACTCTTTTTAAGAGAGCTTTAATACGAAGTTGTAATTCCTCTGAACTAAATGGTTTAGTTAAATAATCATCACCACCAACTTTAAATCCCTCTACTCGATCCTCAGTCATTGATTTTGCGGTTAAAAAAAGGATGGGAGTATCTGTATCTATTGCTCTAATTTCTTTGGCTAACGTAAAGCCATCTTTTCGAGGCATCATTACATCAAGGATGCAAAGGTGATATTTTTTATTGTGAAATTCCTGAATTCCTTCTATACCATCAAGACATAATTTCACATCATAGCCTTGTGCTTTCAATTCGTCACATAATATGAATCCTAAATTCACATCGTCTTCAACTAATAAAATGGATGGACTCATAACCAAAATATTTAAAATCGAAATAACAATAATTTTTCTAAAAAACCAAGAGCCCTCATCTTTCGACAAGAGCTCTTGATAATCAACCTAACCTACTACTACTTTACAAAATTAAGCATTTTTTATTAATTGAAGACAAAGTTGTTCGAATAATTTAGTAAAAAGCAATTCTTTTAGTATAAAGAACTGAAATTGAGCTTTTGGTTAGTATTAAGAAAAGATTAACAAATTATTAAACATAGTTTAAAATATAAATGAATTCAAACTATCTTGCTTAATTTTAAACAAAAAATGGCTTTAGTTTTAGTAGTCGATGATGAAGAAGATATTCGTCAAATCTTAACTTACAATTTAGTAAAGGAAGGCTTGAGAGTATTAGAAGCAAGTAGGGGAGATGATGCAATTAGAATCATAGAAAAAGAAAAACCCGATTTGGTACTTTTAGATGTTATGATGCCTGGAATGGATGGTATGGAGGTATGTGAGGTCATTAAATCAAATCCTGAAAATGCTTCGATTCTCATTTGTATGCTCACTGCGCGTAGTGAAGATTATAGTCAAATAGCTGGACTTGACGCTGGAGCAGACGATTACGTTACAAAGCCTGTCAAACCTAAAGTTTTAATGAGTCGTGTTCATGCACTTTTAAGACGTAAGGAAGATCCTAAAATCGAAAAGGAAACTACTCCTGGGTTGATTATAAATCGAGAGAAATATATCCTTGAAAAGGATGGAATAGAAATTAGGTTACCTCGTAAAGAATTTGAATTATTGGCACTCTTAGCCAGTAAACCTGACTATGTCTTCAAAAGGGAAATAATT
>JBIIHD010000088.1:0-5611 GCA_044236095.1 Crocinitomicaceae bacterium
TCTCGAAAAAGTATGGGGCACAGATATAATTGTAGGCGACAGAACCATCGATGTTCATATTAGAAAACTAAGAGAAAAAATAGGCGATCAATACATTCAAACAGTCAAAGGAATTGGTTATAAATTTCTTTTGAATAGTTAACTAAGATCGTTTTATGATTTTCTTGGTTTTAATTGAACCATCATTCATTAGCACTTGAATTAAATAAGTTCCATTGGCTAAGGATTCTTCGAGGTATATTTTCATTATATCGGAATCTATTTCTCTGCTAAAAAGTTCTTTCCCAAGTATATCAAGAACAACGATTTTGTTCGCGTTCAAATTGGATAATTTTACTTCAATTGAATTTTCAAAAGGATTTGGATAAACTGAAAAATCAGCAGAAGAATTCCATTCAATTCCCAATGGTCCTATGCAAAATTGCAAGGTAGTTTGATTTCCGAAGTCTGCTTGTGACTCTGGAAGAGCTGCTAAGGTATCACCTTGGAATACAATTGAAACGCTCCCATCTTGTCCACAGAAAAATCCTCCAAATAGGCCATCACCGTAATTGTCCATTATGTAGTACGTATAACAACCATTATTCAAACAAAATGGCTCAGTAGAAATAGGTCCAGGTTGATCATCTGGGTAGCCACTAGCAGAGTAAATAGCAGTACCTGTATTGTCTTGTAATTCCCATGAAGTTTCAGAACCATAACAATCAAGCGCAAGATTTAATTGTACTGACTCCCCTCCAATAACAACATTAAATGAGGATGAAACAGAGTTGTTATTGTTGTTTTCATCGGTAAGTCCTGCATTTGGATTAGAAACACTCGCAGTAAAACTATGAACACCAGAAGTTAAGGAAGAAGTGGGTAACGTAATTATAACTGATTGCCATTGCGCAAGGGCCCCTGTCCAATTGTAAGTGAGATTTTGATTTCCATCGAAACCATAATTTATGTCTAAACTTATCAATGTATCAGCACCATTATTTTGAATAGAAATTTGCGGTGTAACCTCCGCTCCACAGAAAGTGCCAGAAACACCTTGTGGATTTGCAATAGCAGGATCAACTGCTACCGGTGTGGCATTCGAAGGATCAAATCCATCAATAAATTCAGCTCCAGAGTTATTTGGATCTAACCAAAATTTAAGTTGATTAGTACTGTTCGAGTTTGCCGGTTCCCAAGAGCTATGTACTCGACCATAGTAATCTGGTGAGCTTAAATTTGAACAGGAAGCACCTCCTCCCCAAAGTTGACCAATGATTCTGTGATTTTGATCGAACAGCGGTGAACCTGAAGAACCTCCTTCGGTTGTTGTATTTCGATCCCATTCTACTGTCCATGTTGAGTTTGCTTCAGTTGAACCCATTCCCTGACTCGAAACCGCGGGAGCATCATCGAAGGCAATTTTCTTTATATCTCCCGATGGATGATGAATTGACACCGTTGAACTTGGTGCTGCATCTGCATTATTCCATCCCGCAAAATAAGGGTTATAACTCAACGGAACTGTATTACCCTCCAATCCACCCGTTATCTCAACCAAACAAAAGTCAGACGGAGTTCTTCTAGATCTCAAAACTGCTCCACTCAACGATTGAAAAGAAGGTGATGCCGCTGGATTGTTACAATCAGCCGCTTGCCAATTGAAACGGAAAATCCAGTTTGTTGGGTCTGAATAACAATGGTTAGCAGTTAAAACGTATGGTTTACCATCGTTTAAAGTGTTGTTGATAAGCGCTCCCGAACAAAATCCATTACTACCAGACACAAGCATAACAGCACTATTTCTTTGTTGCTGCCATGGTAAACCATCCGAACAATTCACATTCATGTTACAAGCTCCAGATCCACCAAAAGCTTTTTGTTGAAATTCCGTTGCTGTTCGATACCCGTGAGTTACAGTTGCTATTTCTATTTCCCCTGTTGGATTACCCTTCTTCAAATAATATTCTACAATCACAGTGTTACCAGGAACTAATTCAGTTCCTAACTGCCCATTGTAAATGTGATTCTGATTGAATTTACCTAAAATAAAATCTCTTGCTTCATTAAAAACGTACAATTCATTTCGATCTGGAATTTCAGTATTTTTAAATGTTAAATTAATTGAAAGCGCTTGTTCACAGGTAAGTTTCAAGAACCAAATACGATCACCATTTTCTAGGTCAAACCAAGTTCCTGAATTTGATAAGTTCAACGAAGTGAAATTGTTATATCCAAAACGCCAAGGAGCCGTTCCTGCATGATCTGTCAAAGCGTCTTCAGCACGTAGAGCCTCTAAATCTGGTTTTGAGAAGGTACGATGATCGATATTCTTATACAATTGCTCATATTTAAAACTTTTAGGAATTCCTCCATTTCCTTGAATTTGAGAAAAAAGTAATCCTGAAAAAATCAGGAAATAAGAACTTAATAATGTCTTCATAGTTTAGTTTTTTAATCTTTTGATGCTACAACCTTTAGGTGAAGTAGATTTTGTTTTAATTTTCTTTCCATTTGAATAAGACTCAATAGCATTCATCAAATATGGAATATCCTTTTTTCTCTTATCTTCAAAGGAATTGTCAATCGATCCGGTGTAAATTAGTTTCATGTCACGATTGAAGAAGAAAACGTGGGGTGTTGTTTTAGCACCAAATGCATTTGCTAATTCTGAGTTTTTGTCTAAAACATACGACATCGAAAATCCCTTATCACTTTTTCTTTGAATCATATCAGCCATTGACTCTCCTCCTTCTCGTTTTGCTTCGTTCGAATTAATTAATACAACATTAATATTTGATGCTGATGCTTTTTGATAAATTGAATTATATGTTTTTTCCCATCCACCGAAAGTTCCATCATTAAAGCCAATCACAAATGGACAAGTATTTGATGAGAAAATCACTATCAAACCTTCTTTTTTTAAGGCGTTCAGTGTGAGTGATTCGCCAGTTGATGAAGCCATTTGATGATCTGGCAATGGAGCATCTTGACCAACTGTTAACGTCGTAAACTGGCTAAACACAAGGCTTGAAGCAATTAAAAAGAAGAAGCATAAAAGTGATTTCATAATTTGATTTATTGATGGCTAATTTACGATTTTATTTTGCGAATAAACAAGCCCAATTTATAAAAATCGAACATCCATAACGTAAAAAATCCTCTTTTTAAAAAAATGTACAAAACAGGCCTGCCAAGAGTAAATAAAATAGAAACAATACTAATCAGTCTTTGTTGAGTGATTTTCTCATAGAAACGAATTAATTTAATTTCTTTAATTTCGGGAAATTGGTCAAGCATTAGATAAATTTGGACTAAGTTACTAATCGCATTCTCAGTTTTTTTCATAAACACCTCGTTCGTATCAATGTGTTTATTTAATACTGGATTTTCAAGGTGTTGTATATTAATTTTTTTTCTTGATAGCTGAATTCCAAAAAAGGTGTCTTCGTGTCCATAACCACTCAAATTTTCAAAGAACGGGGTATCCAAGAATAAACTTTTGCGAATCAAGAAATTGTTGGTTTTAAATCCTAAATTCACACTTTCCCTTTTTTCAGCAGTTTTACTTTCTCTACAAACACTGTATTCCCAACGTAATAATTGCTCCCTTTTGGGTTTATTAGCTTGGTAAACACTGCCGCCAACCACAACCTGGGGATTCTCCTTTTCTATAAAGTGTATATAATCAGACAAAAAATTATCCGATATTATCTCTGAATCACCATCGATGAAAAGAAAAAATTCTCCATTCGCGAAATTTAAAAACAAGTTTCGAATTTTTGAACGTCCAATGTTTTCAGATAGTTCAACGTAATTACATAAATTCTTAATGGATTCATTTTTCAACTTCAATTCTGAACTTGAGCAATCATCAATCACCACAATTTCAATCTTATTATTGAGGAAGGAAGCTTGATTAGCAAGTTTTTTCACCAATGAATTGGCATCGGAATTGAAAATAGGAATACAAACTGAAATCAGTGGAAAACCTGACACTTCTATTCGTTTAATACAGATTCAACCCATCCCTTTCCCCATGAGTCTTTTTCTTCTTCGGACCAAAGTTCTGGGAAGAAAATTCGTTTTTGAAAACGTGGCGGCAAATATTTTTGCCAATTTGTACCTCCAGTAGCAGCAATATCAGTAGCATCTTTGGCTAAATATCGAACTGCTGATTTGTAATGTGCAAGAGGCCAATTGATATTCACATTTATATCGTGTTGTCTCAAGGTATCAATTACTTGTTGGTCTTTTTGATCTTCTTTAGTCAATTTGAAATAAACCTGCCACAAATTTTTGTTTACACATTTATTTCCCAATCGAATAAATTCATCCATGTAACGTTCTTCAAATTGTGTCAAAGTCAAGGTCTTTTTACCTGTTTTTATTTCTGTGGCGCCCTCTTTCCAATAAATATGTTGAATTAATGTTGAAATGTCTTTTTCTTCTTTCATTTGTTCACGTACATCCTTGTGAACTAAATTAATGAAATCAGTAGAGTAAATTTCTATCAGGCGATATTGTGCTGATTGAAAACCACTTGCAGGCAATAGTGACATGCGAAACCTCAAAAATTGCTTTTGCTCCATCCCGTCAACCATAATTTCAAAACTATTCACTAAAGCTTCGAAATATCTATTAATTCTCTTCACACGATCAATAAAGAACTGTTTATCAATAGGATCTTTTTCACTAATTTGTTCAAATTCGCGTATAGATAATTTGAAGTACAACTCGGTTATTTGATGATAGATAATAAATACTACCTCATCCGGATAAGAAGTTTTTGGTTTTTGAATGCTCAATAAAGTATCAAGTTCAATGTAATCCCAATATTTAGTCACATCTGCGTGTAATAAACCATCTAGGTATGAATTCAGATCTTGACCAAGTGCTGCATATTTATCACTCAATTGTTCTAATTTGTACTGAATTTCTGGTGTGATTTCCATGATAAAAATTTAAGTTTCGAAGTTAACAAAAAAAGTTAATCTTGATAATAGGGCATTGATTTTAACTTAATTTTGAGGGTTAAAAATTAGATGAATGATCGCATATGATCCTAAGAATTGGTTGAAATTAATTTTTGCTCTAAAAAAAAGCGATACATTCCGGATGTTGTGGAAGGAATTGATATACATCGCTTTGTTGTCAATTGTAATTGCTTTCTTAGAGATTACTTTTTTTCCAAAAGCAAAAGCCCTCGACAACCTAATATCGGTTTATTCTTTGCTCGGCTTTGTTATTTCGTTATTACTCGTTTTTAGAACTAATACAGCTTATGACCGTTGGTGGGAAGGCAGAAAAATTTGGGGGCAAATGATCAATGACAGTAGAAATTTATCATTAAAATTGATGAGTTTTAATTTGACTAAAGAAGATCGTCATTTTTTTTCTAGGATGATCTCCAATTTTGCTTTATCAAGTAAAGAACATTTGAGAAGTGGAGTCGATTTACAAATATTGGATTTAAATTCAAAAGAAATTGAAATAATAGCATCGAAAACAAATGTTCCTATTTATTTGATACAAATTGTAAGGGTCAAAATAGAGAAGCTGAAACAAGAATCTATAATATCCAACGAAGATTTTTTGGCATTAGATCTAAATTTAAATTCATTAATTGACG
>JBIIHD010000252.1:0-3284 GCA_044236095.1 Crocinitomicaceae bacterium
AACTTTTGGAATTCAATTCCATCCTGAAGTGTACCATTCTTCAGAAGGATCAATAGTATTAAGGAATTTTTTGGTTGGGATTTGCGGGTTTTCGCAAGACTGGACTCCGAATTCATTCATTGAAGAAACGGTTTTGGATTTGAAGAAAAAACTGGGCAATGAAAAGGTGATTATGGGCCTTTCAGGTGGCGTGGATTCAACAGTAGCAGCGGTATTACTTCATAGAGCAATAGGTCAAAACCTGTATTGTATTTTTGTGAATAATGGATTGCTTAGAAAAAATGAGTTTGATTCTGTTTTACAGTCCTATGAGGGGATGGGGCTAAATGTAAAGGGAGTTGATGCTTCTCATTTATTTTATAAAGAATTAAAAGGAAAAGTTGATCCTGAAGCTAAAAGGAAGGCTATTGGAAAAGTATTTATCGATGTTTTTGATAAGGAATCGAAACTCGTTGAAAATGCAAAATGGCTTGGTCAAGGAACTATTTATCCTGATGTTATTGAGTCTGTTTCTGGAACTGGAGGTCCTTCTCAAACCATAAAATCACACCATAATGTTGGTGGTTTGCCTGATTATATGAAATTGGCAGTAGTAGAACCATTGAGATTACTTTTTAAAGATGAAGTCCGGAAAATTGGACATTCGTTGGATATAGATCCGTTGATTCTAGGTAGGCATCCATTTCCGGGACCGGGTTTAGGAATTCGAATATTAGGAGAGGTAACTGAAGAAAAAGTAACTATTTTACAAGAAGTGGATTCTATTTTTATCGAAGGATTAAAAGAAGATGGATTATATGATGAGGTTTGGCAGGCTGGAGCTATTTTTCTTCCAATTCAATCTGTAGGTGTTATGGGAGATGAAAGGACCTATGAAAATGCAGTTGCTTTAAGAGCTGTTACTTCAACAGACGGTATGACGGCCGACTGGTGTCATTTACCATATGATTTTTTAGCTAAAATTTCGAATAAAATAATTAATCAAGTTAAAGGAGTTAATAGAGTTACTTATGATATTAGTTCAAAACCTCCTGCTACTATTGAATGGGAATAATAAAAAAAAAGCATATGAAACAATTTTTGATTTTACTGATTTTACTTGTTTATTCTTTTGAGGGGAAATCCCAAGAATATGTAAAAGTTCAAGATATAGGTAGCAAGAAGTATTTTTTTCTTTTGATTGAAGATGGATTTTCGTTGGAATCTTTGGCAAAAGATTTTAGTACTACTGTGGATTCAATTATTGCATCAAATCCAGGAATTGAAAGAGATTTTTCAGTAGGGCAAAAGATAATGATACCAGCCAAGATGCAAGATATTCTGCATGAGGTTAAACAGTCCGAAACCTTATATTCGTTGTGTAGAAAGTTTTCAGTGTCCATGGATTCATTTAAAAATGATTCTACAGTTATAAACGGTAAGATAAACATCGGTCAAATTTTAACTTTTAAAAATGGAGTACAACCAGTTTTATACTCCAAAATTCGAAAAGTTGATAATCAAAATTCATTAGTTTCTAATGATTCAGATTCAACATATAATGATTCAATTGTTGAGTATAAAGTGAATCAAGGAGAAACTTTGTATAGTATTTCGAGAAGATTTATGACATCCTCAGAAAAAATTCAAAAATTGAATAATATAACTCCTGTGCAGCTCAAGACGGGAATGACATTGAAAATTCCTCTAAAGAAAGAACAAGATCCATCTAAAATTAAAATTAAGACTGTTGATTCTCTTGGCTCAATGGCAAAAATTGATTCAACACTTCTATTTCCTATACGCAAAGGCCCTTGGAAAATTGCTATTTTCCTCCCATTTTATTTAGGTAATTCTAAAAAAGCACCTGCAGGCGTTGTATCCAATGTAACGGAAATCTATATGGGAGCGAAAATGGCGATTGATGAACTTGGATCAACTGAACTGTATGTATACGATTATATGACAGATACGGTTGATATTTCAACGATATTGAATCGACCTGAATTCAAAACTATGGATTTAATTTTTGCACCTATCGACGAGGCAGAAGCACTGATAGTAGCAAATTGGTGCCAAGCGTATAATGTTCCCTTTGTGACAATAGTTCCTAAGGCTACTCGTTTTATATCAAACAACCCAATGGCACATTTTGCCGTTCCGTCTGATGTTTATATGCTTAAAACACTAGCCAAATATGCGATTAAAACCTATCCAACAAAGCAAATTATCTTAGTTAAATCAAATAGTAAAGTAGATATTTCTCATTATGAAGCATTTAAGAGTGTATACTATTCAGAACACAATCCTACAAATATTAAATTGATTGAGGCAACTACAAAAGATTTCGGTCAATATTTGCAAAAGAACCCTTCAAGTATTGTTGTTTTTGCATCCAATGAAAAGTCTGAAGTCACTGATTTTATGAATTTGTTAAAACCTTATTCTGGAGTGACTTTGTTTGGTCATAAAGATTGGTTGAAATTTGGAAGTGAGGTTACAAGTGTTACTGGTAAATTCAAGTTTCATTATGTGAATTACCAAACGCCAATTCCATTTGATTACAATACTCCTTCTGTGAAATCTTTACACAGAAAATATCGCGAATATTACAATGCTGATATTACAGGAATGACTATTTATGGTTACGATGTATTCAAGTATTTCACTTCATATATATTATTGAAAAATCCTACCAATGGAGCTCTAATGGATTTCGATGTTAAACCCAACTTTGATACTGGTGGATTTGAAAACGTAAATTGTTTTGTTACTCGATAAAATGAGGAGTCTTATTCAAGAAAAATTTAAAAACTTACAGCAGTATATTTGCTCTCAACTTGAATTGATTGATGGAGGTGGTGTAAGTTTTAGACAAGATATTTGGCATAGATCAGAAGGAGGAGGAGGGCAAACTAATACCATTTCCAATGGCAACTATCTGGAAAAAGGTGGAGTTGCTTTTTCTGCAGTTCATGGTGACGTAACTGTTGAGATGAAAAAACAGTTAGGAACCGAAGGAGAATCATTTTTTGCAACGGGTGTATCTATTGTTCTGCATCCACATTCGCCACATATTCCAATTATACATATGAATGTGCGTTATTTTGAATTGGATAATGGTACCTATTGGTTTGGAGGAGGAATTGATTTAACGCCTCATTATGTAATAAAATCTCTAGCAGTCCAATTTCATCAAGATTTAAAAAAGGTTTGTGATTCCTTCGATTCAGAATTTTATTCGAAATTTAAGGCTTGGGCTGATGATTATTTCTTTATTGGTCATCGCAATGAAACACGAGGCG
>JBIIHD010000253.1:0-3277 GCA_044236095.1 Crocinitomicaceae bacterium
GTCCACATTCTACACTTCCGTCCACCATTCGAGTAAAATGAACCCCTAAAAATGGAAAATTGGGATCTGGAACTGGATAAATGAGGTTGCGAACTTTATGTTTAGCATGCTCAGCCAATTCATAATAATCACCTCTGAAAGGAACGACTTGTTCTTTCAATTGGACACCATCTTTTTTTGCCAAACGATCAGCATGTAAGCCAGCACAATAAACCAGATAACGTGATTTTATTGAACTGTTATTTGTATAAATAATTGAATAATCATTTGATTTTTCGACACGTTGAAATTCCGTTGAGAGTCTCACTTCACTCTTTGGATTTAATTTCAGAGCTAATTCGACCATTTTAGCCGTGGCTCCGCGAAAATCTATAATACCGGTTACTGGAACATGAATTCCTGCTATACATTCTACATAGGGTTCAAATTCTTTAACTTCTTCAGCTGTTATTTTTCTAATTCCTTCAATTTGATTTTGAACACCATTTTCAAATATACGATCCAAATTAGGTAATTCTTTTTCGTCTGTTGCAACAATAACTTTTCCGCATATATCGAAATCAATACCGTGTTCTTTAGCAAAAACAACAAGCTCATGACGTCCTTCGAAACAATTCTTTGCCTTCAACGAACCTGGTTTATAATAAAGTCCGGAATGAATTACACCGGAATTATGACCTGTTTGATGCGCTGCCAATTCAGCTTCTTTTTCTAATAAAACAATATTTAATTGTGGATACTTTGTTTGTAGCTTATACAAAGTTGCTGCTCCAACGATTCCACCACCTATAATTGCTATATCAAATTCCATTTAATATTTATTAATTGTGAAAACAACTCAAAGATTCAAATCAAGCAAATAAATAAAAGATCCAATTGCTGCAGCGCCTAACTCTAATTCACGTTTATTGACATTCTCAAATATATCATTCGGGGTATGATGAAAATCGAAATAACGCTGAGAATCCGGAACAAAACCAAACAGTGGAATTCCGGCATATTTGTTTTTCAAAGGACCAATATCAACTCCTCCGTATCCTTTTTCAAAAACGTGTAATTCATATTTTTTGAAAAATGGTTCAAGTGAGGCTAAAAATTGAACCTGAGCATTCGATCCATCGCATGAAAATCCTCTTGGAGCAAATCCCCCTCGATCACTTTCTAAGGCAGCAATTTGTTTTTCTCCTTTACCTATAGTCCAATCGGCATATCCTTTTCCTCCACGATTGCCATTTTCTTCGTTCATAAATAGAACAACACGTAGTGTGTAATTTGGTTTATAATTTAACCCTCTTAAAATACGTAATGCCTCCATGCAATGGACAACCCCAGCTCCGTCATCATGAGCTCCCTCACCTGTATCCCACGAATCCAAATGACCACCAAATGTTATAACTTCCTTTGCGTTTTTTTGTCCTCTCAATTCAGCAATTACATTATAAGAGGGCTCCTCCTCCAACATTCTACAATTCATTTCTAGCGTTATTTTCACTTTTCCTTTCTTCATGTATTCTGATAATAAATCAGCATCTTGCGTGGAAATGGCGGCAGCAGGAATTTTTTTAATCGAACTATCGTACGTCATGACACCAGTATGTGGATGATTATCAATGGCTAATCCCAAGGATCTTATAATAACTGCTTTCGCACCCTTTTCACTTGCCTCAATTGCACCCTTCATTCGAATAGCACTACAGGCTCCATATGCTTTAAAAGTATTGATATCTTCGTCATTCATGTGTTGATTGATAAACACAATTTTACCTTGTACCTGATTAGTTGTCGACTTTTTTAAATCATCCAAAGTATTAAATTCTATAATTTCTCCTTTTAACAAACCATTAGTAGCCACAGAGCCCCCCAAAGCCAATATACTTAAAGAAACTTGGTCGTTGCCTGCTTGAATCCAAGCTCGTTCTGTAGTTCCTCTATCCCAATGGGGAACCATCACCTTTTGTAAGTAAACGGAATCAAAACCATATTGATCCATGGTTGATTTAGCCCATTCAACAGCCATTTGTGCAGCCGCAGTGCCTGACAATCTATTTCCTACATCTTTACAAAGACTTCGTAAATTCTCATAGCTATGCCCTTTAGTCAAAGCCATACGGTAAATAGATTGAATCACAGTACTATCTCCTTTTTGAGCAACTATACATTGAGTAAAAAGTAGAAAAATGAATGGTAGTAGAAATTTCATCAAACTGAATTTTTAACAAAATTGACGAAAAAAAACGAGAAAACAAGTTTCATTTTTAGAGAAGGACGTCGATAAGACCATTCAAATACCGCTGTACTCAACGATATTATTTTCAGTCTCCCACAAGCGAACGGTTAAATCGAATTTTGAATCTAATTTATCACGAAGCAAATTGTAACAAACCACTGCGATATTTTCTGCCGTTGGAATTAAATTTTGAAACTCACTACAATCTAGATTTAGATTTCGGTGATCAAATCTATCCTCAATTTCTTGCTTGATAATATCTTTAAGTATTTTTAAATCAATGACATATCCTGTTTCCGAATCAATTAATCCATCAATCCAGACCTCAAGGGTGTAATTGTGACCGTGAAAATTTGGATTATTGCATTTTCCGAAGACCGCCTGATTTTTTTCATCACTCCAATCCGGTCGGAATAAACGATGGGCAGCATTAAAATTGGAACGTCTACAAACTTTCATGGCACATTTCTTTTTCTAATTCATGTAAATGTTGATTTAAAATAATTTTAAACCACACAGTGAAATTCTCTGGGTTATTTTCCAATTCTACAAATAAATCTTTCATTGCAATCCAACGAAAAGCACATGCCTCCATCGAATTTAATATGGGATTTTCGTTACAGTATCCAATCAAAACATGATCTAATTCATGCTCTGTTAAATTATTTTCAAAAGTTTCTCTGTATTCAAAATGAAAAGCATCTACTAACAACGCAGACATACCTAATTCCTCTTTCAACCGTCTTTTGGCTGCCTCTAAAATAGTTTCATTTGGAGCAGGATGACTACAGCACGCATTAGTCCATAATCCAGGAGAATGATACTTTGAATACGCTCGTTGTTGAATTAACATTTCAACTTTTGAATTAAAAATAAAGATAGAAAATGCCCTATGAAGCAACCCTTTTTCGTGTGCTTCTAGTTTTTCCATAATCCCCAATTCATTGTCTTGGGAATCAACCAGAATGACATAATCCATTATAATAAATTCAAGTTGTGACGCAAATAAGAAGACAACAAGATACGTATTTTTTTCGTATTTGGAATTCG
>JBIIHD010000254.1:0-3271 GCA_044236095.1 Crocinitomicaceae bacterium
GCATGTCTTTTTTCAATTTATCAATATCATAATTTCCATCGCCATACATAGCAACAGTATGCTTAACGCCAGATGCCATAAACTGAAAAACCTCTTGATTTCCTATCTCAATTGGACAATCAACTAACTGATCATAATTTTCAAATTGAAATGAAGTTGATCCGTCTTTTTCCACGCTAATTTTAGCCTTCGGCAAAGCAGTAGTAATTACTTTAAAATCTTTATAGGGAATAACCTCTAGCATTCCCGGCAATCGTTGATGACCTTGAACGTACATAAAAATACCTGAACCACTAACAAATCCGTGAGTTAAATCCAAAAAACTTGTCCGAACGCTCAATTCAAAAGAATACACCTCATATTTTATACTAATTTTCTTTGATTTTACAGAATTATCAATCACCCAGGCATTTTTTGACTTTTTTCTTGTTTTTAGCTCTTTCTTACTTTCATTAAATGCATGGACTTGGTTCACGTTTTTAGAGAATTCCCGAACTAAATAGGATCCGGGTGCCCAAACTGGCATTTTAACTTCTATTTCCTTCTCTTTAAAGTCCTCTAAAATCATCTCAACTTCAAAATAATGATTTTGTGGATTAGACATTTTTAATAGGTAACTAATTTTCTGACTTTTTGCAAAGCTTGAAATTGTAATAATTAAGACAAGTAATAAATAGCTTTTCATAGTTTATTTATAAATAATTAATACATTTTTCGAGAGCAATTCCTCGTGAACCCTTAAGCAAAATAAATTTATTTGATACAACCTCAGATTTTAAAAATTCAATCAACTCCTCTGTATTGATAAACTTTAAAATTGAATTATTTCTTTTTATTTGATAAAAAAGGGGGCCAACGGTAATATAGTCAATTTGATTATTGTTCAAAAGATCCAATATTTCCATGTGTTTCTGTTCCGATTCGGCTCCAAGTTCAAGCATATCACCAAGAATGGCCAATTTTTCAGCTGAATCAGTAGAAATAAAACTTTTGATTGCTGAAATCATGCTCGAAGGATTGGCATTGTAGCAATCAACCAAAAGCGTATTTTTTTCAGTTCGCGTAATTTGAGATCGATTATTTGAAGGAATGTAGTTTTGCAAGGCTTTATTTATTTTTTCAACGGGGACATTAAAAAGTTGTCCAAATCGAACAGCAGCAAGAAAATTGTAGATATTATAACTTCCAAATAAATTTGTGTGAACTAAATGATTGACTCCGAGTGAATCCGTCCAATTGAAATTTAAACAAGGATTTAGAGATTCAATTTGTCCTCTCAGTTCACTTTCCTCTTTAACTGAATAAAAAATGATATTGGATTTCTCTATAATGTTCGAATTCAAGATTTGATCATCTTTATTAACAACAAAAATACCCTTTGCTCGACTCACAGATTCAAAAAGCTCAAGTTTTGTTTTTAACACTCCATCGAAACTTCCAAAGCCTTCCAAGTGAGCAGAACCAACATTCGTTATTATACCATGAGTAGGTTCTGCGATATGACATAATTCTGCGATATCATGTGGTCGATTGGCACCCATTTCAATAATTGCAATTTCATGAGAATCATTAACCGATAACAACGTTAAGGGAACTCCAATGTGATTGTTGAGATTACCGGTAGTAGCCAAGGTATTAAAATGACTACCCAGAACAGCTTGAATTAACTCTTTAGTAGTAGTTTTTCCATTTGATCCAGTAATTGCAATAAACGGTATTTCGAACTTTCGACGATGATAATTCGCTAATTGTTGAAGATATTGAAGCGCATCATCTACTAAAAAAATTCTTTTGTTATCGGCATATTGCACTTCATCCACAATTGCATACTTCGCACCTTGATCAATCGCTTGTTGAGCAAAAGTATTTCCATTGAAATTAGCACCCTTCAAAGCAATGTATAATCCATTGGATTTTACCTTACGCGTATCTGTGAAAACTCCCGAAGTATGATTAAAAAGGTCGAATAATTCTTGCATAAAAAAAGGCCTGATAAACAGGCCTTAAAAATAGTAATTATGACTTTCTCTTTTTCTTTTTACCATAATTTTTTCCAGTTGGGCTTCCAACCCGATCCATTGCACAACGGAAACCAATATTGCGAGTAGATTGTCTTTCATCCAAGAATCTTCTTCTACCGGCATTCAACCAATAAGCTTGATCTTCCCATGACCCACCCTTGTATACTCGAGTTCTATCAGAAACTAAACTTGTAGGTTGGCCTTTATCCCATTCTGCATTACCAATGTTACCACCAGATAAATCATACCGTTCATGCTCGCTTTGATACATAACCATTTTCGGATCTCTTTTGCCCATATTTATGGCTTTCATTCTTTCTTCATTGTTGAAAAAGATTGATGATTCTACATCTCCATCAAGATAATCAATGTAATCATCCTTGCGGTAATTTAAACGACCTAAATTTTCCTCCTCAGTTACACGTCGATAACGCATTTGACCTTCAGTTTCTAAAACATACTCGGTTAATCCATTTCTAAGAACACTAATCATTGTAGTAAGTGCAGGATCATCCAAATATTCCGGAAATAATTTTTTAATATAATCATCATTAAACACTCTACCCCACAAACCTTTATTTATTTGACGAGATGCTTCAGTAGTTCTTAAATTATTCGTTAGATAAATGGCAGTATCCAACCAATAATGAATCGAATCAATAAACTGTAGTTCTCTTTTATACTGGGTGTTTTTTACATTAAATACGGTATTTGGATTTTGAGCATTTGCTTTGTCAGCAAACAAAGATCCTGAAGAAACAAATAACGGATCAGGAGCGGTTCCTCTTCTTGCTTGTGCAGGATTTGATGATTTACTCTTTTTATTTATTCCATCAATAGGGAGAATTTTTTTATCCATAATATTGATATAAATAGTATCAATTTTCTCCTCCTTAAGTTTTGCGTTTTTTGCTTTTACCACAAGAAGATACTTACCCGGCTTATTTAATATTCCTTTTTTGGAAATGATTTGACCAGACGATTTATTAATATCAAATTCATCCTTCAAGTTGACACCAGATGGTGCGGTTCCGTTTAATTCAAATGTTACAGTCGGAGGCGAAGTTTTCCAATAGCCCGCTGCACTATCTGTTACAAAGATGGAGTCTCCGGCATCGATAGCATTAAACTTGGAAAAATTATAAACATCATGATCATAATATATCTCAAAATCTTTTTCATCCCTTCCATTTCCTTGTGGCTTTGAAGGATCCCATTCTCTTGATTCTACATTACTTCCAGCAATTCTT
>JBIIHD010000255.1:0-3269 GCA_044236095.1 Crocinitomicaceae bacterium
TCCAATACACGTTGATTTGTATATACCGTAACTTCCTTATTTCCACAATCTAGCCATTCTGATACTGTACCAGGCTTTAATTTAAATCCTGCTTCAGTAAGTCTTCTCATGGCATCTGGGAGTTGGTATTCACCACCCTTCATGATATTGTTATCAATAAGATATTGCAGCTCTTCCTTCAATCGTTTTCCATCTTTGAAATAATAAATTCCAATCATTGCCAAATCTGACACAAATTCTTTTGGTTTTTCAACAAAATCGGTGATATTTCCTTCAGAATCAAGTTTTACTACGCCAAAAGCACTTGGATCATCAATTTGATTTACCCATAGAATTCCATCAGCAGTTGGATCGAGTTTAAAATCTGCACGAAACAATGTATCTGCAAATGCAACCACAACAGGACCTTCCAAAGCAGATTCAGCACATAAAACTGCGTGTGCGGTTCCCAATGGATTTAACTGATAGTGTATTGTCCCCTTAGCACCAAGTTTAGCGGCTACATCGATAAGTTCTTTTTCAACTTCAGCTCCAAAATCTCCAATTATAAATGCAATTTCATCTATCGGTTCGCTGCAGACCGCTGCGATATCCTCCACTAAACGATGGACAATTGGTTTTCCACCAACAGGGACTAACGGTTTAGGAATTGTTAATGTGTGAGGCCGCAATCTGCTTCCTCTTCCTGCCATAGGTACAATGATTTTCATACAATGATTCTTATTTAATTCTTAACTCCCGTACTTCCAAATCCGCCTTCACCGCGTTCAGTCTCCGTCAAAATAGAGACCTGTTGAAATTTAATTTGTTCCACTTTCGCAAAGACCAATTGAGCAATACGTTCTCCATGTTCAACCGTAAAAGTTTCGTTGGAAAGATTAATTAAAATCACACCAACTTCACCGCGATAATCAGCATCAATTGTTCCGGGCGAATTCAAAACTGTGATTCCTTTTTTAAAAGCTAATCCACTTCTTGGTCGAACTTGACACTCAAAACCCGGTTGAATTTCTAAAAATAATCCCGTGGGAATTAATTTCCTTTCTAAAGGTTTTAGTTCTATTGGTATTGTTAAATTGGCTCGAACATCCATTCCAGCAGAAAGTAGCGTTTCGTATTTCGGAAGTTCATTGGACGAGCGATTAATTACTTTTACCTGCATAACAATCTATTAGGATGCCACTTTTAAAATAGCAAATTTTGATTTGGCAAATTGTTTTTCTGCAAATTCCTTAGTTAGTCTGTAAGTTTTCTTATCAGAAGTAGGAATTTCAAACATAGCATCTGTAAGTATTGCTTCACAAATAGAACGAAGTCCGCGAGCTCCTAATTTAAATTCAACTGCTTTTTTGACAATAAAATCCAAGGATTCTCTATCAAATGAAAGCTTTACATCGTCTAATTCAAAAAGTTTAACATACTGCTTGGTAAGTGCGTTTTTCGGCTCTGTTAAAATGCGTCGCAAACTATCCTCACTCAAGGGCTCCAAGTAACTCAAAACCGGAAATCTCCCAATCAATTCTGGTATAAGTCCAAAACTTTTTATATCTGTTGGGTTGATATATTTCAACAAAGAATCTTGTTCAATTTTTTGATCAGCGTCGGAAGAAAAACCGATTGTTTGCTTATTCACCCTGCTGGCAATGATATTTTCAATACCATCGAAAGCCCCACCACAAACAAAAAGAATATTTCGTGTGTCAATTTGAACTAGTTTCTGCTCCGGATGCTTTCTACCTCCTTGAGGTGGAACACTCGCAACCGTTCCTTCAAGTAATTTTAGCAAAGCTTGTTGCACTCCTTCTCCGGAAACATCGCGCGTTATGGATGGATTATCACCCTTACGTGAAATCTTATCTACCTCATCAATAAAAACAATTCCTCTTTGTGCACTTTCTACATCGTAATCAGCTGCTTGCAGCAAGCGCGACAAAATACTTTCCACATCTTCACCCACATATCCGGCCTCAGTTAAAACTGTGGCATCAGCTATACAAAATGGTACATTTAACAACTTTGCAATGGTTTTGGCTAATAATGTTTTACCAGTACCCGTGCGACCGACCAACATGATATTTGACTTCTCAATTTCCACTTCATCGTCGCTAGTAACTGAATTAATCCTCTTGTAATGATTATAAACCGCAACAGATAAAACTTTTTTAGCCTCATCTTGGCCAATGACATATTCATCCAAAAAATTCTTAATCTCAAGAGGCTTTTTTACCTGAAATTTATCCTTAGATGAAGCGATCGTACTGTTCGCATTACCTTGCTTAAAAACCAATTCATCTCGAACAATTTTCTCCGCTTGCACGGCACAAGAATCACAAATATGAGCCGATACACCGGCAATTAACATGTTAACATCAGAACGATGTGATCCACAAAAAGAACAATTAGCTTCTTTTTTTGCCATTTAATTTAACTAATTATTATTTTGGATTTCTTAATAAAATCTCATCAACCATTCCGTAATCTTTTGCTTCTTCAGAAGTCATCCAATAATCTCTGTCCGAATCTGCCCAAACTTTTTCATAATCTTGCTTCGTATGGTAGGCTATGATATCATACAATTCCTTTTTCAATTTCTGAATTTCTCTAGCTGTAATTTCGATGTCAGAGGCTTGACCCTGTGCTCCTCCAAGGGGTTGATGAATCATTACTCTGGAATGTTTCAATGCAGATCTTTTTCCTTCTGTTCCTGCACACATTAACACAGCACCCATTGAAGCAGCCATACCTGTACAAATTGTTGCAACATCAGGACGTATATATTGCATGGTATCATAGATTCCAAGTCCTGCGTAAACAGATCCACCTGGAGAATTCAAATAAATCTGAATATCTTTTTTTGCATCAACAGATTCTAGAAAAAGAAGCTGAGCGTTGATAATATTGGCAACTTGATCGTTAATTCCAGTTCCTAAAAAGATGATACGATCCATCATTAATCGCGAAAAGACATCCATTTGAGTCATGTTTAAAGGTCTTTCCTCGATGATGTATGGCGTTAATGAAGACTCAATGTAGTGTTCCATATAAATGCTGTTAATACCCATGTGTTTGGTGGCGTATTTTCTGAATTCGTTGTAATCTGACATATCTATACTTTTTTCAATTAAAGCCTAAAGTTAATGAAAGAAATCATTCAAGTTTAAAACTAGTTAAAAATCATAATTTTTTTCACACTATTTTTCTTTTGCTTAGTTTTGATATTTCATGAAACTATCAGATGTTCACGGTAAAAAAATCCTCATTTCTTGCCT
>JBIIHD010000256.1:0-3225 GCA_044236095.1 Crocinitomicaceae bacterium
AGATTTTATTTTGCTTTTCGGGAAAAAGATTCAGACGAAAAAAAAGAGGTAATCATGTGCTCGAATACCTTCACTCCTACCCGTTTTTTCAAGTCTCACAAAGCAAGTGAAAAAGAAAAAATAAATTTAATAAATCGTTCAAAAAGCCAAAATTCAACTAACGGATTTTAATAAAACTCTAGTTTTTCCTCACGTATTGTGTCAAAATTACAATCACTTGTTCATTGATTTTACCTTCAATCTGGCCAAAATTATCTGACACTAATCGAATTTTCTTAACTACCGTTCCTTTGGACGCAGTAAAGTTGGTTCCTTTAACTTTTAGCGCTTGAATTAATACAACATTATCGCCATTTTCAAGGATATTTCCAAAAGCATCTTGATGTACCGAAGAAGCTTGGTAAAAACTAGTCCCCCATTGTATAACACCTTCATCTAAATCAACCATTTCCAAAATATCTCTTGCCCAGCCTTGATCTTGCATTCCATACAAAATCCTATATGTCAAAGCTTGTACTGCGGGTTCCTGACTCCAAATACTTCCGGATAAACATTGCCAATGATCTCTTGATTCTTTGTTGTGGAGATTTTTATCACATATGCTACAAATAGCAACCTGATTTTGAGGCTCTTCTTCTCTTGGAGAAACAGTATATTCAATTGTTGCTGTTTCCGCAGCACACAACTCACACATACCTCCGCAACGATTTTCGAGATTTTTTGAAATAGACATTAAAATTGCTTTTGAACCTAAAGGTAATCAAATAATAACTTTGAGGCAGTTAAATTGAAAACTAATAAAAATCTCAAATCAAGACTTTTTCTTTTTCTTCTTTTTTTTCTTTGGCTTCTCATCTTCAACAGAATCGGAGTTTTCGACATCACCATTATTTTCTGTTGCATTAGGCATGCTTTCATCCATACTTTGATTTACCCACATCGGAGAAAATAAATATTCTTGTTCTCCAGTGGTACAACGCACAAAATGACCATTTGCATCAAAATTTTTATCAAATGTTATATCTGTATTTTGATGATTAAATATAGCGTAATACGTTGTGTAAGAGTCCCCAATAACTCCAGCAGCATTATCGGGTGTTGATGTCCAATAAGAAACTTGTAAAAATCTACCCTCTAACAAACCATCATTTTTCAAATAACCACTTGGAAGAACATTCATGTTGAATAAATTCTCTCCTTTTGTATCACTTCTCCATTCAGAAGTACTTTTAAGTTTTTGTGCAGCCTTCATAATCGGAGGAATGCATTTACAAATCGTATCGTAATTCAATCTAAATCTCAATTTCATCCAATCCTCCATAGAAGGAACTTTAAAACCTTCAGGCGCTATACCTCTGCGGTCAACCACAGCAAACCAATTGTAGATTTTTCCATGGATGCTATCATTTTTCGGGTTGTAATTCACGCTGCAATAAGCTGGAATGGCTTGTTTAAAAAAAGATTCCCATTCATCCGAGTTTTTGGCTTCTTGGATCGGATCACCATTTTTAAATTCAGTTACATTTAAATTAGCTTGAGACCAAAATAACTCACCAATTCTAACATAATTTTGAGCAAAGAAAACTGTTGAGTGTAATAAAAAGAGGCTGCAGATATATACTTTAATTATTTTCATACTAATTTGAAAGAAAAGTTAATTCAATAAATTTATTTTTCAATAAAGGTTACAAACCTTAAGATAACTTCTTTCAAACATACTTATTTTTTATCTTTATCTTTGTGGGCATTCAAAAATTATGGAATATCACTTTCGCGAAATAGAACAAAAATGGCGTAAATACTGGGCCGAAAATCAAACTTATAAAGTCACTGAAGATCCATCCAAACCTAAATTCTATGTTTTGGATATGTTTCCTTATCCATCCGGAGCAGGATTGCATGTTGGGCACCCTCTCGGTTATATTGCTTCTGATATTTACGCAAGGTATAAAAAATTACAAGGTTTTAATGTATTGCATCCAATGGGTTACGACTCATTCGGCTTGCCTGCAGAGCAATATGCTATTCAAACTGGTCAACATCCATCCTTAACTACAGAACAAAATATTGCGCGCTACAGAGATCAATTAGATAAAATTGGCTTTTGCTTTGATTGGAGTCGAGAAGTAAGAACTTCTTCTCCAGATTACTATAAATGGACGCAATGGATTTTTATTCAACTTTTTAATTCTTGGTATAATCCCAAAACAGATAAGGCGGAAAACATACAAACACTCATTGAATTGTTTGAAAAGGAAGGCTCGAAAGGTGTAAATGTAGATACTTTAACGGGTGAGATTGAAAAAGATATACTTCCTTTTGACGCATTAGCCTGGAAAAATTTTGATGAACTAAGAAAACAAGAAATTTTGATGAATTTTCGTTTAGCATACCTCGGCGAATCATTTGTCAATTGGTGCCCGGCCATGGGAACTGTTTTAGCAAATGACGAAGTGGTAAATGGTGTTTCGGAACGAGGTGGACATCCCGTGGAACGTAAGCTAATGAAGCAATGGAGCATGCGCATTACCGCATACGCGCAACGTTTATTAGATGGGTTAAATGATTTAGATTGGTCAGAAAGTATAAAAGAAACTCAACGAAATTGGATTGGACGAAGTGAGGGATGCTCTATTCAATTTAAAATTTTAGGCCATGATCAAGCAATCGAAGTATTCACAACTAGGCCAGATACTGTTTTTGGCGTTTCGTTTGTCACGCTTGCGCCAGAACACGATTTAGTGTCTCTAATAACTACAGCAGATAAGAAAGATGAGGTTGATTCATACATTGAGAAAGCGAAAAATCGAAGTGAGCGAGAAAGACAAGCAGATGTAAATACAATAAGTGGTGTCTTTACGGGATCATTTGTCGAGCATCCTTTTACAAAAGAACCAGTTCAAGTTTGGATTGGTGATTATGTACTTGTTGGATATGGAACTGGTGCTGTGATGGCTGTTCCAGCGCACGATGAACGTGATTATAAATTTGCCAAACATTTTGGTTTATCAATTAAGCAAGTAATTCAACCAACCAATGAAAACCATGATTTCAACCAGTCAGCATGGATCGAAAAAGAAGGTGAGATAATGAATTCAGAATTTCTCGATGGATTAAAAGTAAAATCTGCCATTCCTAAGGCCATTGAAGAAATTACTTCGAACAGTTTTGGTAAAGGTAGAATTAATTACCGATTGAGAGATGCTGTTTTTGGACGACAAAGAT
>JBIIHD010000257.1:0-3198 GCA_044236095.1 Crocinitomicaceae bacterium
CAATTAGGATGCGAATTAGTTATCTTATTTTGATAATTTGCCTGGATTGTTGCAGCTGAAAGTGCTGAATTGTAAAAACGGAATTCATCAATTTTCCCTTTCCATTTCAATCCCTGGTCTACATTTGCTCCTAAAACAAATCGATGGATGTACCCAATATTACGTGTTTTATTCGTTCCCGAATGCCACAAAGCGCCATTTTTATAGATGAACATTTCACCTGTACTTTGCTTTTTAACAAATGCCCAGTGGTTCCAGGTGTTATCCATTTCTGTTGGAGACATCACTTTATTAATTCGGTCAAAACCGGAGGAAATACCTGCGTCAAAATAAACGTTGTTATCACTCCAAGGCATATGAATATTCAAAATACGATTGTTCAAGGTATCGAATGCTTCAAGAAGTGTTGTATTGGTTCCAGCTGTTCCATTTCCTTTCGCCCAAAATTCTACGGTCAATTCCGAACCAACCGTGAAATCTGACAATTCCGTCATCGTGTAATTGGTTCCCGATAAATTCAAATACCCATTTCGATCTGGATAAGATAATGCCTGATTTCCCGAAATATTTTCGGTAAAAAAGACTAATCCATTTGTGGATGGCTCATCGGATGAATAATTAAATTCAATAATTATATTGCTTATTCCATCCCAAATAAATGGTTGATAAAATAAAAACTCATTTGCTCCTACGACCAAAGGATTCCCCGCATCTCTAGTCCTGTTATATACTTCCAAAAAACCTGTCGTTTCAAAAGAAGCTAACGTTGAGGCAGTTGTAGCTTTAATCGAAATCCGTGGACTCAACAAGAGACCATCAGAACCAATATTTAAAATTTCCAAAATCATTCCTTGAATATCGCCTGCTTGAATACCCGCAGCAATCAATTCATTTGAAGTCAACAATTGCTGAAAACGTGAACCTTTGCTCGCTGTGTTAAAAATAGCTGAAGAGCTACTTATTCCTGAATTAATTAGGGATGAACCTAGACTTGTGGCGGCTCGCTCTTGTTCAATTCGTGTGTAGGTGTCAAATATCGCATTTGGAGCAGGAGTGTAATCAATGGTTACTGGACTCGCCCAATTTGCCAGAAAACGATTTCCATCTTTTCTAACTGAATCATAAATTCCTGTGTGATCAAAAACACGAGTATAAGTCAAATAATCCCATTCACCACAATCGTATTGATCCCAAGTTGTTAATGGACTACACTTCAATTTGTAATACATCAAAACTTTCTCGAATCGTTTGGTATTCAGCTCCTGTGGAAAATTGAAATTTGCTCTTCGTGTTGTTATTGAATCAAAGGTAAATGTTTGAACCCACGTAGTATCTTGAGCAAAATCAAGAAATGAGATGCTTGTAAAAGCAAATAATACAATTAATTTTTTCATCTTATTCTTTAATAAATTGTTTTGTTATTTTATTCATACCATCTGAAATTTCAACCTGGTAAATTCCTTTAGTTAAAAGAGAGATGTCGATAGTATGAAGTTTTGAAACTGTTTGGTTAGCTTGTATAACCCTACCATTTATATCGAAAAGCAGGTAGTTAATTTCATTTTTCTGCGATTCAATAGTAACCAATTGATTTGCAGGATTAGGATATAGTGTTATTTTTGAATCAATCAGCTCATTTAGTCCTGAGGTCATGGTAATTGGCTGACTCAACACACATCCATTAGCAAAAAACACTTCTACTTGATAGGTCGCGCCTAAATCTACCGGGATATTGTAACATTGTTGAGTTTCACCCACAATTGGCTGATTATCCATGTACCATTGATACGAAATTCCTTGTAAGGATGAACAATACACACCTGAACCTTGGTTAGGGTCATTGACAATTGTTACCGTAGGTAATGCCGGACAAATCGTTTCATTGACAGTTCCTGGAGTGGATTGAATTGCTAACAAAAATGCTGCGTACGAATCACAAATACCTTTCAGCTTGTAATCTAACCATGGATCAAGAATTGAATACATGACAGTTTGCTGTTCAGTGCGCGTGATTGAAATATTCGGTGAGGACGTACTTTCGCCAAAATCGCAATTAAAATTTGTATTTGCGTAATAACAATGTGCTCCACCAGTTATCGAAACAAAGCTTTTACAAGTGCCTGTTAAACCTTGATAAATGGGAATATGATGATCTACAGGTGGCGTTACTCCATCTGCACTTCCTGAAAAAACCAAAGCTGGTACAGAGACATTTGAAGCTGCTGCGATAGCAGAGGGCGTAGTTTCTGCAGGAGCCAATCCAATAACGGTTGCAATATTAGTATTATTTGCTGCAGCCAGAAATGAAGCACCTCCACCCATTGAATGACCCATGATGGCTGCTTTTTGAAGGATTTTACCATTGAAAATAGAGCTTGCATTCGCATTTAAGGCTAGCATTTTATCCGAAACTTGCTTAAGGTCAATCCCAAAATCACCATGACTTGGTCCAGGTATTAATCCGCCTTCCGTTCGAGGAAAAGCCAAAACATATCCTCGTGCTGCGTAATGCTGCCAAATATTAGTATACGCATCCCATGACATCGCAAAACCATGACCGAAGGTAATCACAGGAAATTGGCCGGATGCAACAGCAACATTTTCACCAGATGTATTGGCCGGATAATAAATTTCAGTTTGTATTTGACGCCCAGCTCCTCCTCCCGAGCCAAATCCTCCTGTCCTCGCAGGATCATTAAATGTGATTGTTGTATGACCAACTTGGTATTGAGCACCTAAATTGAAGACAATAATTGAAACGAACAGAGAAAAGACAATTTTCATGTAATTGATTTAAGGTTATGAAATTAACACTTTTTCAATTAAATAACTCGGAAAACTGGGATGAAATACCTTCTTGTTTTAAAATTGTTTCTTTTGGAATTAAGAGTTGATTGAACCACCCTCGACTATTTCCAACGTAAAACACGGCTCCAAATGGAGAAATATGACACTCATTCTTAACTAAATCCGAATAAAAGGAAGGTGAATTGCAATTTAAATTCAAATCTCGCCGATTTTGAATAGCAATTTTCAAGAACTCTACAAGTAAGCTATCCGATGGAAATAGTTGCTCTCGAACTACTTTTTGCAAGGCCTGACCGTTCCAGAAAAAATTAAAAATCGAATCAGGGATTTCCTTTACCTCATCTGCGGAATTCGGATAATCATGATATGGCATTCCTCCTTGAGAATAGG
>JBIIHD010000258.1:0-3195 GCA_044236095.1 Crocinitomicaceae bacterium
AAGAGGAAGTTCGGAGAAGGCAGGCGTATTTTCAAAATGGCGCCTCTTCATCATCATTTTCAAAAAGTGGGGCTTCACGAAGCCAAAATTGTTTCTCGCTTTTGGATTTTAGGGGTTTTATTAGCTGTAATCGCAATTGTAACATTGAAGTTAAGGTAAGTGCAAATTAAGTCTGGAAATATTGCCATATTGGGCGCCGGAGAAAGCGGTGTTGGAACAGCTATTTTAGCTCTGAAAAAGGGATGGAATGTTTTTGTCTCTGATCGTGGAGAAATTAAGCGAGAATATCAGGATAAGCTTAATGAAATTGGAGTGGAGTGGGAACAAGGAATGCATGATGAAGAGAGAATATTGTCGGTTGATTTGGTGGTTAAGTCTCCTGGAATTCCTGATAAAGCGCCGCTCATAATAGCGTTAAAATCTAGAGGTATTAAAATTATTTCTGAAATTGAATTTGCCAGTTATTACTGCAAGGCAAAAACGATTTGTATAACAGGAAGTAACGGTAAAACAACGACAACGTTGTGGACACATCACATCTTGCGAAAAGCAGGATTGAAAGTGGGATTAGCTGGAAACATAGGTCAGAGTTTTGCTCAACAAGTTGCTGAAAACGATTTTGACTATTACGTTTTGGAGATCAGTTCATTCCAATTGGATGACATGTATGATTTCCGCGCTGATATTTCAATTTTAACAAATATTACCCCGGATCATTTAGATCGTTACAATTACGAAATGCAGAATTACGTGAACTCGAAATTCCGAATTCTTCAAAATCAAACTTCAGAAAATTGGTTCATATTCAATCAAGATGATCCAATTATTACCTCCGAAATTGCTAAGCGTGATTTACCGATGAAACTTATTCCTTTCAGCATTAAGGAAGAAATCTCCCAGGGAGGTTATGCAACAAAAGAACAATTAATCATAAACATAAACAAACAATTTAACATGTCAATTCATGAATTAGCACTGAAGGGTAAGCACAATACCCAGAACGCTTTGGCCGCAGGTTTAGCCGCCAGAATACTCGAAATCCGCAAGGATGTGGTGCGTGAAAGTTTGCAAGATTTCACAAATGTAGAACATCGTTTGGAATTTGTAGCCAAAGTAAACGGCATTGAGTTCATTAATGATTCCAAAGCAACGAATATCAATTCAACTTGGTTTGCTCTTGAAAGTATGGACAAACCTATTGTATGGATCGTTGGGGGTATTGATAAAGGAAATGATTATTCCGAATTGAATGAACTTGTGAAGGTAAAAGTTAAGGCAATTATTTGTTTGGGCTTGGAAAATGAAAAAATCAAGGAGGCATTTCAAGGTCAAGTTGAAACTATTGTCGAGGCTAAGTCTGCATCCGAGGCAGTTGCTTTAGGGTACCGCCTAGCAAAAAAAGATGAAACCGTTCTCCTTTCGCCTGCGTGTGCTAGTTTTGATTTATTTGAAAACTATGAAGATAGAGGTAATAAATTTAAGCAAGCAGTTCGATCCTTGTAACCTAAACAGTCTGCTATGAGTGAAAAGGAAATAGCTAAAATTGAAAACTCTATCCTTCTAGCAAGAAAAGAGGGATTACTGAAAGCATCGGATACTACTATGAATTCTCATGGTAAATTATGGGGAATAGATGTTTTTTCATGGATAAATCCTAATCCAGTCGTGCTTTCCGCGACCATGGAATCATTTCCTTTTCCAATTTTATGGATCGCATCAATGGAGGAATATTCTGAAACATTGGCCCAAAATAATTTAATTGATGATAAAATTCACCACACTATTTTGTTGAGAGATAAGGCGAGTTTTGTTTTAGAAAATGAAAAGAAAAAAGTATCTCAAGTTTCAACGATGAATGAAGCTTTCGAGAACATTGAAAAATTAAAAATTAAGCCCTCAATTTTATTGTTTACCTATTCACTTTCAGATTGGGAATACCAACGAAAAAGATTTAAGGATTATCTATCATTGGTTCAAGTTAAATGAAGTCTTATCTAAAATATTTAAAAGGCGATCCGGTAATATGGGTGATTTCACTCATTTTGCTTTCCTTTTCATTGGTTACGGTTTATAGTTTTGTGCCTATACTGGTTAAAATGGAAGGGGGGTCACCAATTCAATATTTGTACAAGCATTTTGTTTATGTTTTAATTGGTTTTTTCGCCATGTATTGGATCCATAAACGGGATTCTAAATATATATCTCAACTTTCTAAATTCGGATTTTATTTGGCAATCGCATTATTGGTTTACACGCTTTTATTTGGCTCAAAAATCAATGATGCCGGTAGATGGATTCGCATACCATTCATTGGGTTAACATTTCAGTCATCTGATTTTGCTAAAGTTGCTATAATCATTTATTTATCGAGGCTTTTAGTGCGTCATCAAGACGATTTAAATAATTGGCGAGATGGAATTTTACCTGTTTTTTGGCCGGTGGTTTTAATTTTTGTTCTCATTTTAAAGGATAACTTTTCTACGGCGGCAATTCTCTTTATGATATGCGTAACTCTCATGTTTATAGGCAAAGTTCCAATCAAGAAGTTGATAGTTATTTTTTCTGGAATTGTGTTACTTGCCATTTTAGCCGTGGGGTTGCATAAAACGGCTCCTAGTTTGAATTTATTGCCGCGCTATCAAACGTGGGAAAATAGGATTTTTAATAAAATGGAAGATGACAAAGATATTGTTTCAAACGCTCAAGCTTTAAATGCTCGCTTGGCCATAAATAATGGTTCAATTATCGGTCAGGGAGTTGGCGATGGTAAGTTAAAAGAATATATTCCCGAAGCATATGCGGATTTTTACTATGCAAGTTTTGTGGAGGAATTTGGGTCTTTTTCAGCCCTTTTACTCGTTTTAGCTTATCTTATTTTACTTTATCGAATAATAAGGGTGGCCTTGAATGCCGAAAAGTTATTTGAAACATACGTCTGCCTTGGTATTGGAATTTTATTATTAACGCAAGCCTCAGTCAATATGCTTGTTTGCACAGGGGTTTTTCCGGTAACAGGACAAAACATGCCTTTGTTGGCAATGGGAGGATCAGCGCTTATAATGGCCTGTGTGTCGATTGGAATAGTCCAATCTATTGCATATAACAAGCAAAAAAAATCAAAATCTAAAACTGCTAATTCATTCGAAGAATTATGAAACTTGAACGTGTGATAATTTCCGGTGGGGGTACAGGTGG
>JBIIHD010000259.1:0-3192 GCA_044236095.1 Crocinitomicaceae bacterium
TCCTCTAGAACTGTAATAGGAATTGCCACGTAATTATCATCGAAATTGGTAATTGAATCGTGATCGTGAAGAAGAACGGAGGTGTCTAAAACGTAGACTTTTTTGATTTCAGCCATTTGTGATTTCTTGTTAATTTGAAATCAAAAATAACCGAAACAGTTAATTTGCGTGTTAAATGTTGATAATTTGTAAAATAAGTTGATTAAAATCAAAAGTTAACCATTACACCAGCCGAAACTAACTTTGTTTGCGGAGCAGCATTTTCATCAAAGAGATTTGTGAGACCATAATTCAAATACAAACTCACATCATCATATCCAATTATTGCCACAGCTGAGGCCGTGAATGGTCTGAAATTAAAATCTCCTTTGATATTACTAACATCATTACCAGTTTTTGTTCTCCAACTTGAACCAATGCGCAAGCCACCAACCAAACCAAGAGAAAGATGCCACGCCTTATCTTGATCCTTGTTTGATGAAAACTCCATTAGTAAAGGAGCTTGAAGGTATGCGCTTCGCAATGTACTTCGCCTATATTGATTAGAATTCGGGCTTGAAAACAACAATGTATCGTTGTAATTTAGTTGAATTGAATTATTTTCCAGTGTGAAACGATTCCATTTCATTCCGAGACCCGTACTAACTCCAATATATTCTTTATAAATAGGAAATCTTTTTTCAGCGAAATTGAACTGAATTTCATAACTTTTAGCGTAGTCAAATTGTAAAAAATCAGCATCATTTGAAGATGTAAAATTGCCACTTGAGTTAAGCATTCCATTCATCCCATAGCTTAACCCTGCCCAATATGCCTCTCCTGATTTATCTGAATCTTTCTTTTTTAATTGGTTCAACTTTTTATCCTCATCTTCTAATTTAATTTCTTGGTCGATAATAATTTTTCTCTCTTGATTTTTCTTTGATTTGCCATTTTTTTCTTTGTCTTCAATGACAACAATATTCATATTTCCCAATTTTATTTTCACAGTATCTTTTTCGGTTGATGCGCCATCTTTTTCCATTCGAATATCAAGTTCTCTTGTAATCAAAGTATCAAATGAAATTTCAACTCGATTTGAACCATCTTCTTCAATTTTATAAAATGATTTTAGTGTTTTCTCAATTAACGAATCTAAATCACCAAGCATTCCATTGAATTCCATTACTAGCGTATCATCTCCGCTTATATGCATGATGCGATTTTCATTTTTTTGAGCGTTAAGATTCAACCCAAGAACCATTAACAAAAATATTAGATAGTTTTTCATTTTACTTTTTTTATTTGACGTTGAACTATTCATTATGTTACAATTATTTGTGCTCATATCTAAACCTACCAAAAGATATACTTGAAACAATCATTTTATCTTCTTTTTCAGGTTGTTTTTCAATTTCCATTTTAATTCCAGTGGTACTTACTAAAAGAGAAGCAGCCTTATTTGCCAAATCATATCTATCAGGAGTTGGATTATTAAAAACCCACTTATTGAATTTACGAATTAAATATTGCTTCCAAGTTAACCGATTTTCTTTTTGAATTGAATAAATAAATTCCTCAGACAAACCTTCTTTATTCATCGCATTTTCATTATTAATTTCAAATTCCTTTGGAATGACATTTTCATTGATTATATTTTTTAAATCCTGTTTTGATTCGGAATCTGGCTGTAAAATTTGAACTAATCCAACCCCTATTTTTGATTCAGAATTTTCAACTGAATCGATAAAGTCCTGATGTTGATTTCTTAATTTTTTTTTTTTTGGAATTACGGATATGATCCTTGAATCATTATCTGGCTTAGTCTTAATATTTTTTGGTTTTAACTTAATAACTTTAGCTTTACTTGCATTAACCACAACAACCGGTTTGCTTTTAGGTGCTTCAGTCAACCAAAAAAATAAAAAGAAACTAGCTGCTACTCCCGTAGTCCAAAAAAATGGACTGAGCTTATGTATGCGAGAATTTTTCTTCAATCGATTTTTATCACTAAAAACTTCATTTTCATTTGGTAAAATTGTTTTTTTATAAACTTCAAATTTTGTTTTCAATTGATTTTCAGAAGCCAATTTATTGTTAAAATAAATTTTTTCTTCTTCAGTTAATTGATTTTCAATCGCTGCAACAAAAAAGAGTTCTTCAGATTTTTCATTTTCAATTTGAAAATTAATCGGATATAACAAATCTGATTTACGAAGCGAATTTTTAAATGATTCATCGAGTTTAAAATCAAAATCCGAATTTTCGAGCTCCTCTTTTTTAAAATTCTCAAAGTAATTCAACAGAATATCTAGCTCTTTTTCAGAGAGTTTCCCAGAATTAAATTTTTCTAACAAAAAAGATATTTTAGATTGGTTTATCATTAAATCAAATTATCTATTGAAACTAAATATTCTTTTAAATTTTGTCTGGCTCGAAAAATATATACTTTTACCTGTTGCTCACTCAATTGAGTTATTTCTCCAATTTCTTGATATGAATAACCTTCATAATCTCTTAACATTACTACATGTCGCTGTATTTCACTTAGGAAAGAAACAGCTCGATTAATATGATCATTTAAGTCGATAGGCTTAATTTCATAGTTTAATTCTCGCTTGTTTCTCAGTAATTCAGTTTTTTTCTTTTCTCTCCTATGAAAATCAATAGCTGCATTATGTAGTGTCATAAATAAATATGCCTTGCCTTTTCCTGATTCAACAGTAGTTAATTTTAACCAAAGTTTTTCAAATGCGTCTTGAACTAAATCTTTAGCTACTTCTGAATCATTCAAACTTTTACGAGCGAATCGACATAGGGCATCTGAATAATGATCTACACAATGATTATATTCTTGTATTGTCACCATTCGAAGACGAATAAGAAATGAAAATGTTACTTGCTTTTGTAGTTTTTGCATTAATTTTATAGAAATAAAACTTTTTAATAAAATAGTCACTAAATAAATGATGAAAACTTGGTTGACTTTCATGGCAAGTGTATCACTTGTTTTCTCTTTTGTGAGTCAAACATTGATTATTAACGAATTTTCAAATGGCCCCTCAGGCGCCCAAGAATATATTGAATTTATCGTTGTTGATGATAATGCCTTTTACAACTGCGGAAATACCGCACCTCCATGTGTTGATATTCGAGGTTGGATAATTGATGATAATAGTGGATATCACGGAACAGGCGGGGTCGCGGCAGGTT
>JBIIHD010000260.1:0-3181 GCA_044236095.1 Crocinitomicaceae bacterium
TATGAGGGCCCGTGCTTGCATTCACTGAAAGAACAATAGATCCATTTGCGAAACCATTACAAGATGGTTGTGTTACTGACGCATTGGTAATTACACTACCAAAACCACAATTTACTGCATCTAAATTATAAACACCATCATTATCTGTACCCAGGTAACTACCCCATGCAATTCCACTATTCGGTACGATAGTGTTCAATTCTTCGCGATTAACAAAGATTCCTTTCCAACCGACAGGATTGGCACTATCTTTTTTTACTGCATAAACCAAATCAATTTGATTGTCATTGTCAAGATCCGCAATTAACGGTGTAGAACCTAAATTCACCCCAGTTTTCGTGCTTCCTATTTGAGAAATAGTTCCATCAATAAAATTTATTTTTTGAAGTCGATGTTTGTATGATCCATTTTCAGAATAAGTAACAGAAACCAATCCTTCATCTCTTCCATTGTTATCAAAATCCAAAGCGTTTGCGGAAACATAATTAAACGCCCCCAAGCTATCTTTAAAAGTCATCTGACCTGAAGATCCGTCAATTAATACTTGATAAAAATCAGAATAAGAGGGGGCGATTCCTTTAAACAAAATTGCCAATACATCAGGTGTATTGTCTCCGCCCACAAAATTTCCTAAAACGGGCTCTGCACTGGATTCAGTATTCGGTAACTGAAACTGCCAAGTTTGTCCAAAATTTGCGCCTTTTATCTTTTTAATTTTTCCACCAAAGCTTTGAATAATAATATCATATCCCAAATTTCCGTTTTTTGCCAAGGCTGCTGGAGCAATATATCCTTTGTTGGGATCGGTATCCAATTGAATTGAATTTACGAGCGAATTATTATTGATTAAATCGTTTAAAGGGCAGGCCCAAAAAGAGCCCCCCAAATTCTCGCCACCAGTTCCGTATAATATCCATTTAACACCATCTCCTTGGACCTCTGCTACCAAAGGAGAACAATAAGTTTCTGCACTATCCGGAACGACAGCTTTTGCGATAAGTTGGCCGTTCTGAGAATTAATAACCATCAAATGACCGGGAGGTCGATCTGTATCCCAATCCGGGGCAGCATGATCACCACCATTTGAAACTAAAATATCAGGCAAATTATCTCCATTGACATCCGAAATAAACTGAGGGTTATAAAAATTATATAAACCACTATCAGCAGGATTCAAGGGGTGTGGAAAATAATCCCAAAGCAACTGTCCGTTAGATCCATTAATAGCCAATAATTGGGCCTGTCTTCCGGAAATAAAAACATCCTTGATGCCGTCACTTGTAATATCTTGAAATATTGGACTTCCGAAAACTTCATTTCGACTTCCTCTTTTCCATAAAAGCGAACCATTAACTCCATTGAAAGCCATAACTCCATTGTTACTGGTCACACCATCTGTTCCTCCACCAATTACAATATCTTTTATTCCATCATTATTTAAATCACAAGCCCTTGGCGAGGACAAGGTGGGAATAGAATCGGTAAAAGATTGCCAGGAGGTTAGTTGAGCAATCAAACATTGTACAGCAAACAAGAATACAATAAGGGCGAAACTTTTCTTCATACAAATTAAATAAAAGACTTGTATAAAGTTAGTGTTAAACTTTCAACTCACAAAATCGTATTTGGAAATTCAGAATTCTTCTCAATACGAACCAAATTACCAAAATACAACTCTTTTTGGGTAGTTGTTTTCATCCATAATTCATTAATTCTGGTTTGATTTTCTGGAAAATAAAGCGGAAAAAGTTGTTGTAAAAAATCAATGTCTATAATTGGAGTGTAGGTATTCATTATCAAAAACCCATCTTCAGTAACTAATTTTGAGCTTGTGGCAACTAACTCATCGATTTGATCCTCTAACTTCCACTTTTCTCCTTTTGCTCCAATTCCCCAGGCAGGAGGATCCATAATTATCCCTTTGAATTTATTTCCACGTTTAACTTCTCGCTGAATGAATTTCAGTGCGTCCTCATGAACCCAGCGAATATCATATAATTCACTTTGTACCATATTTTCTTTTGCCCAAGAGATTAAGTTTTTCACTGAATCGACATGAAAGACATCTGATCTTGTTGTTTTTGCAACACATGAAGCGATCCCGGTATATGCAAATAAATTCAGGAATTTTTCATTTGGCTCTAACTCATTTAGTAAATAATCCCAATTAATTCTTTGTTCGGGAAAAAGACCGAGATGTTTAAATTTTGTCAGTTCCAATTTTATTTTAATCTTCTTATAGGAAATATCCCATGACTTTGGCGACTTCTGAATTTCTTTCCAGGTGCCAGATTGACCTTTGAATTCAAGGAATTCCCAATGCGCCATTTTTTTCCATTCAGAAAAAGTAAACTCTGATTTAAAATAAGCTTGAATTTCCGGACGAATTGTGACAATATTACCCCAGCGCTCTAATTTTTTTCCTCCACCGGCATCAATCAATTCATAATCTTCCCAGCCAGCAGTAAAAACTTTATTTTTTTGATTCATCAAGAATTTTAACTACCGCATTTTAGGCATTTTTTTTCTTCCTCCCATCATTTGAGCCATACGCATTTGATTTTTTGAAGGAGCCATCGTCAATTGCTGTTGCATCATTTTAATTTGATCCTTCATCATACCATCTTTGTCCATTTTTTTAGCTTCTGAAAGTAAGGAAACCGCTTCGTTTTTTCTACCAGTTTGAGCACATATACCTGCCAAATGCATTCTAGCAACTGCATTGTCTTGAGACGTTCTCAAACCAAGAGCCAATGCTTTTCTCAAAATTTGTTCACTTTTAGCAAAACCAAATTCTTGACTATTCATTACCGCTTGAAGATATAATACATATGCGTGTTGTTTTCTAGGTAAAAATTGAGGATGAGTAATTTTATTTATGTGTTTTTTTGCCTTTTCTGTATTACCAAGACGCATTTGGTTTAAAGCAAGAATCATATTTTCATTTCTGAAAAAGGATAGAATAATTAATGCGGTGACAAAAATGAATACAATTCCCCAACCCCAATGATCAGTAAAAAGCCAAATGTTAAAGGATAAGGCGATTAGGGCAACGATACAGCGAATAATAAATGCAATCATAAGTTAATCAATTGTGGCAATACATTTTAGTTCAATGGCAATAGGAGTCGGAAGGGAATTAATTTCAACCGTTGTTCGACAAGGCAAGTTATCTTTGAAA
>JBIIHD010000261.1:0-3174 GCA_044236095.1 Crocinitomicaceae bacterium
AGTATTTCATGTATTGAAATTTGTCCAACATATTTGAAAGGAAAAAATAAAGATTTCGGAGTCCTAAAATTGCAAAGATGTTAGAGCTAAAAACGATAAATGGGTCAGAAGTTATGCTAAATATTGCGGGAATAGAATCTACAGCAAAGAGTATATCTGAAAATTCAACCACAATCAGTGTTGCAAATAAAATCGTTGCCATCGTTTTCCCATTTTTTTTAATAAAATAGCTGCCGTTTGGTTCAGACCAATCTATGGGATAAATCTTCGACAACATCCTGATTCCAAAGTTTTTTTTGAAGTCTTCTTCTCCTTCTTCACTTTGCTTAATCATTTTAAATGCCGAATACAACAAAATGAGTCCAAAAATATATGTAGCGCCTTTAAAATTCTCAATGAACGCAGTGCCTAATAAAATCATGGTTAATCTAAAAACAACCGCACCTATAATTCCCCAAAATAGAATTCTATGCTGGAATTCTGTTTTAATTTTGAAAAATTGAAAAATCATCGCAATAACAAAAATATTATCGAGACTAAGAGATTCTTCAACAATATAGCCTGTGTAATAGTCAAGTACGGCCTTACCTGCAGGTATACCTCTTGAATTTATCCCTTGTACATTTGTATCGTAGATCCAATATATGACACCTCCGAATAAAAATGCGACTGTTATCCAGACTGCGGTCCAAGCCAATGACTCTTTCGTAGAAATTTTTTTATCTCCCTTGTGAAAAACTCCTAAATCAAGAGCTAAAAGACTAAAAATTAATAGAAAAAATAAAGTCCAGATAATCATAATTCATTTTTTACAAATATAGTCTTTCCTTTCCATACAAATCAACATACTTTTGATTGTCCTTTGTATAGAAAGAACTACCTTTGCAATCAAATTATGGAAAAAGCCATACAAATTCACGACAAAGAATTCAAGCTCTTTATTCCTTCTGAATACATTCATGAAGAAGTGAAATCATTGGCAGAAAAATTACATGATGACTACAAAGGAAAGAATCCTGTTTTTATCATTGTTTTGAATGGTGCATTTATGTTTGCTGCTGATTTGCTGAAATATTACACAGATTCTTGTGATATTACGTTTACAAAATTGAGTTCGTATAAAGGTATTTCCACTACAGGAAAAGTTATTCATGAAATGGGGATTTCCATTGATCTAGCAGGGCGTCATGTAATTATTGTTGAGGATATTGTTGATACAGGTTTAACAATTCACGAATTAAAAAAACAATTAGTAAAATCAAATCCTAATTCAATAGAAATTTGTACCTTGTTGTACAAACCTGAAGCATTTAAAGGTGATAATCCACCAAAATATCAAGGATTTGTTATTCCGAATAAATTTGTTTTGGGTTATGGACTGGATTACAATGAACGTGGAAGAAATTTAAAAGATTTGTATCAACTTAAAGAGTGAAGTTATGTTGAATATTGTATTATTTGGCCCTCCCGGGGCAGGAAAAGGTACCCAATCTGAAAGATTAATTGAAAAATATGGATTGACGCATTTGTCGACCGGTGACATTTTTAGAGCAAATATAAAAGGTGAAACAGATTTGGGGAAATTAGCGAAAAGTTATATGGATCAAGGTCATTTGGTTCCGGATTCGGTTACAATTGATATGCTGCGTGCAGAGGTACTTAAAAGCAACTCCTCGAAAGGGTATATTTTTGATGGTTTCCCGCGAACTACTGCTCAGGCCGAAGCCTTGGATGCTTTTCTTGACTCGATAAATACGCAAATTACGATGATGTTGGCTTTAGAGGTTGAAGAAAACGAATTAAAAATTAGATTGTTGAAACGAGCAGAAGTGAGTGGAAGACCTGACGATGCAGATCCTGCTATTATTGAAAACCGAATAGCTGTTTATAACCGTGAGACTGCTCCCGTTAAGAGTTTTTATGAGGCTCAAGGAAAATTAATGACACTTGATGGAATTGGTTCAATTGATGAAATTACAGAACGACTTTTTGCAGCTGTTGATACACGAAACTCCTAATCTGAATGGCTTCAGATAATTTTGTTGATTACGTTAAAATTCATTGCTCTTCTGGTAATGGAGGTGGAGGTTCTACGCATTTTCGCAGAGAAAAATATATCCCAAAAGGTGGTCCGGATGGAGGTGATGGTGGCCGAGGTGGGCATGTGATTGTTAGGGGTAATGCCCAATTGTGGACTCTACTGCATTTAAAATTTAAGAAGCATATTAAAGCAGGTCATGGTGCGCATGGTGCAGGAAATTTAAAAACCGGCTCCCAGGGTTCTGACGAAATCATTGATGTTCCATTAGGAACAGTTGCAAAAGATGCAGAAACAGGAGAGGTTTTATTTGAAATCACAGAAGATGGTGAGACACAAATTATTCAACGTGGCGGAAGAGGAGGGTTGGGAAATAATCATTTTAAATCAGCTACCAATCAAACGCCAAGATACGCTCAACCTGGTGAGGAAGGTGCGGAGGGTTGGAAAATTCTCGAATTAAAGATTTTAGCTGATGTTGGGTTGGTTGGATTCCCAAATGCTGGAAAAAGTACGTTACTTTCCGTAATTTCGGCTGCTAAACCTGAAATTGCTGATTATCCTTTTACAACACTTCGTCCCAACTTAGGAATGGTGAATTATCGTGATATACGTTCTTTTGTTGTTGCCGATATTCCTGGAATCATTGAGGGAGCACATGCGGGAAAAGGTCTTGGGCTTAGGTTTTTAAGGCATATCGAACGAAATTCGTTATTGTTGTTTTTAATACCTGCCGATAGTCCCGATATTAAAAAAGAATACAATATTCTTCTAAAAGAATTAAAACTCTACAATCCTGAACTTTTACATAAGGAACGTTTGTTGGCGATTTCGAAATCAGATATGCTGGATGAGGAATTGAAATCGGCGATTCGAAAAGATCTCCCCAAAATTCCATTTGTATTTATTTCTTCAGTTGCACAACAAGGACTTACTGAATTAAAAGATTTGATTTGGAAGCATTTGAATTATGATTGATTGGCTTGAAAATATTGACCATCAGATTGTACTGTTTGTCAATGGATTACACGCTCCTTTCTTTGATGAGTTCATGTGGCTGATGTCCGATAAAATCATTTGGATTCCATTTTATTTGATTCTACTTTTTATTCTTTATCGAAAAAATGGATTGTCTC
>JBIIHD010000262.1:0-3172 GCA_044236095.1 Crocinitomicaceae bacterium
CCCTCTCAAAAACTAGATCGCCTCACTCAAGCCAATCACCAAGGGGTCATTGCATTTGTTTCTCCTATTGAGTATACTGATTTTTATCAGTTTGTTGATAAAAAGATTGAGGCTAACCAACCACTTTCTCTTATTTTCTTGGATAGAATTACGGATGTTAGAAATCTCGGTGCCATAGCCCGATCAGCCGCTTGTCAAGGAATTGACGCCATTGTTCTACCGTCAAAAGGTTCGGCATTAGTTTCTTCAGATGCGATTAAAACTTCAGCGGGTGCTCTAAATTCTCTTCCTGTATGTAAAGTTGATCAACTCAAAGATGCTTTATTTTATTTACAACAATCTGGAATAAAATTAATTGCGTGTTCTGAAAAATCTAATAAAGAATTACCATTTGGAGACTTATCCGGTTCGGTTGCTTTTATTTTTGGTTCAGAAGAAGATGGAATAAGTAATGATTTAATACGAATGGCGGACGAAGGATTGAAAATCCCAATGGTTGGTGGTGTTGCTTCGTTAAACGTAAGTGTTTCGGTCGGAATCGTTCTCTACGAAATGAATCGACAAAGATTGGGTTCTAAATAGATCCTTATTTTAGATGAGTTGGTATCTCACAAACTGGAATTGATATCATTTTGTGTTGATTTATTCTATTTAGTCTGCGGTAAATTTCCAAAACTGATTGTTGTCGTTTGTTTAACGTTTTTTCGTCTCCATTAAATTCCATCGCCCATTCTAATTCTGGATAACTTGCTCCAATTTGATCTTCGTCCGTTCGTTGATCTCCCCATAATCCATCGGTAGGTGATGCATTTTGAATGGATTGCACAATTTGTAGTTCTTTTGCTAAGGAGAAAACCTCACTTTTTAATAAATCAGCTATTGGGCTTACATCAACTCCTCCATCGCCGTACTTTGTAAAAAATCCAATTCCAAAGTCTTCAATTTTGTTCCCGGTTCCCGCCACGAGGCAGTTTTCGCTTTGGGCAATTGCATATAAAGCCGTCATTCGCAATCTTGAACGGGTGTTAGCCATGGCTAGTTGATTTTCAACCGATTTCTCTGGCAAAACACACATGATTTGTTCGAAGGTTGACGATAATTCAACCTCAACGTTGGTAACGTTGTCAAATCTTATTTTTAAATCAGCAATGTGTTCTATAGCCCTAGAGTATTCGCTAGAAGATTGTTTTATCGGCATATTTACTAAAACAACTTTCTTTCCAGTCATTGCACAAAGTGTTGATGTGACAGCAGAATCAATACCGCCTGAAATACCTACAGCGTAACCATTCAATCCTGAATTTTCACAATAACCGAGTAGCCAACGGACGATATAGTCCTTTACTAATGGATAATTCAAATTGAATTATTTAAAAAAGAATTGAAATTTTGAATAAAAGTTGGTTTTGATTGGCCTTGTTAGAAAAATAAGATCTTACTCCATTATCAACCGTGTACAACGTCTGTTTTTCTTCCTTTCGCTCTAAATGTAAAGGGGTAATACCATAGAAATAACCTGCTTCTAAGACAAGGGTAGTTGAGTTAATAAATTTCCATTCCGCTCCTGCAGAAATGCCTACAGACCCTTTGTAAAAGAATTGGTCCCCCTTTGCAACAAAACCTTTGTTTTCGCTACCAATGACCGATGGGAGCTCTACACCTGTATCATTAATCGTATTTTTGATTAAAAAGCTATTTCTGATTCCAAATTTGCCGAAATAACGAAAATCACCGATAAAATCAGTTCTGAAAATCATCATTACAGGAACGGTTGCATAGATAGATTTTTGATTTCTATCTTGCAATTTGTAGGAAGCACTAGCTTGACTTGAATCGATTTGAGATAAGATAGTAGCTTCATTGTAATCGTAGTAAACATCATTCGTTGAAATTGCATCATTAAAATTTGTTATGTATTTATTTGTTTCAAAATCAAATTCAATACCCGTTGCAATTCCTAAATTCGGAGAACTTTTAAAACCGCTGTTTAAAGCCATACCTATAGAAAAACAAGATCCTAGGCCATTTGAATTGATTAGTTTGGTCTTTCCTGGTATTAGGAAATTCATACCTAGATTGGTTGTTAAGCCCGCTTGAACACGTTTAGTTGAATTCGCTCCACTGAAATTATTTTCGAGGTATTTAATTCTTTGCTTTAGACTATCGATTTTTTGCTGACAATCGATTTGAGAATGACTAGCAAATGTTGTTAGAACGGAAATTCCAATTAGTAAAATAGATTTTTTCATCATAGTTAATTTAACAGTTAGCAAATGAAATGTTAACTTTGAAGGCAAAGTTATAAAAATGATTCATTTAAGACACTGGTTTTTTTATTTTGTTTTGTCAATATTTGTTGTCAGTTGCTCCAATGATCCTTTAAATGTTGATATATCTGACGTTCAGGTTAGCATTAATTTTGTCCATGCAGATTCCTTACTTTACAATGCTTCAAATCAGAAGAGAATACAGCTCAATCACCAATTTAAAAATTCTTTTGATTCATTATATCTATTTACTTTTGATAGATGTTTAAGAATAAAAACTAACGTTGATACTACATTTCTTAATCAAATAAATCAGTTTTATAAAGATACATTTATAAAATCTCTGGAGGATGAAAATAAAAAATCATTTTATAATCTCACATCTGAAAAGGTAAAAATTATTGACGCTTTTAAATATCTTAAATTCCACTTTCCCAAAGTTCAACAACCGAGGAATATTGTGTTCTTTAATGCAATGTTTAGTTACAATGCGCTTGCAACCTCAAAAGATATTGGGGTTGGATTAGAATGGTATTATGGTCCAAATCATGAAATTATTAAGAAATTAAATATTCAAAATTTATACGACTACATGAAAAACAGTATGGATCGAAAATTTTTAGTTCGCGACATTGTTTTTCAGTGGATTTATGCAAATATTCAACCCCCGACAGATGCCAATTTTGCAGAGGACATGGTTAGCTGGGGTAAATTGTTGTATTGTATTGAGGCAGCACTGCCTAAAGAAGAAAAGTCGATAATATGCAGGTATTCATCAGATAAATTTAAATGGGCAGAAGAGAATGAGAAAAATATATGGAAGTATTTTGTGGAACAGAAGCTATTATTCAAAAATGATGAGTTAACGAAATTAGGTTACTTTAACGAAGCGCCATTTACTAAAG
>JBIIHD010000263.1:0-3164 GCA_044236095.1 Crocinitomicaceae bacterium
CCTTTTATAAATGTTTTTCATTCCTGTATTTTTGTAAAATGATTACAATTTATCACAATCCCCGTTGTTCAAAGAGCCGAAATGCTCTGGAGGCTGTTCGAATATCTCAAAAGGAATTTGAAGTTGTTGAATATCTAACTGTTTTATTTACAGAGGAATCGTTATCAAATTTAATTGGCAGGCTAAACATAAAACCACATGAATTGGTTAGAAAGAACGAAAGTATTTACATTGAAAATTTTAAAGGAAAGAGGTATACAGATGCGGAATGGATCAAAATCTTAGTTGAAAATCCGAAACTAATCCAACGACCAATCGTAGAAACTAGCTCTCGCGCATTTGTAGCTCGTGATGAACAAACTATAGAAACTATTTTAAAAGACTAAGAACCACATAAATGAGGACAAAGTACATTGATTTAATTGATCAAACATTTGATTTTCCACAAAATGAATTTAACCTTCGTGAAGATCGATTATTTTTTCATGGGATTGATTTGATGCGTTTGATCAATGAATATGGCACACCGCTCAAATTTAATTACTTACCTCAAGTTTCTAATAATATACAACGCGCGAAAGGTTGGTTTAGGGAGGCAATCAATAATCTTGGTTACGCTGGAAATTATTACTATTCTTATTGTACAAAAAGTAATCATTTTTCTTTTGTTTTGGATGAGGTTTTGAAAAATGAAGTTCATTTGGAAACCTCCTCTGCTTTTGACATTGATATAATTAAAAATCTTTATAAAACAGGAAAAATAAAAGACGGTCAGTTTGTAATTTGTAATGGTTACAAACCTGAAAAATATATCGATAACATTGTTAGTTTGATGGAAAATACTGGTTTGAGAGTAATTCCAGTTGTTGATAATACCGATGAGTTGGAAAGAATTCTTTCTAAAACTGATAAAGAGATAAACATAGGAATTAGAATAGCTTCCGAGGAAGAGCCAAAATTTGAATTTTACACATCGCGACTCGGTATTCGTTATCGTGAGATTGTTCCTTATTACAAATCCTTTTTGAAGGAAAATCCTCGTGTTAAGGTTAAAATGCTTCATTTTTTCATTAACACAGGCATTAATGATACTGCTTATTATTGGAATGAATTAACTAAGTGTTTAAGAGCCTACAGTGATTTGAAAAAAATGTGTCCTGAATTGGATTCTTTGAATATTGGTGGTGGATTCCCAATCAAAAAGTCGTTGGCATTTGATTTTGATTATGCCTACATGGTTCGAGAAATTTTAACCCAGGTAAAACGTGTTTGTACGGATAATGAAATACCTGAACCGCATATTTTTACGGAATTTGGGTCGTTCACAGTGGGGGAGAGTGGAGGTGCTATATTTAGTGTATTACATCAAAAGCAACAAAATGACCGAGAAAAATGGAATATGATTGACTCGTCATTTATGACTAATCTACCGGATACTTGGGCGATCAATCAACGTTTTATTATGCTTCCTATCAATCGTTGGAATGATGATTACGAACGTGTTTTGTTGGGTGGATTGACCTGTGATAGTGATGACTACTACAATTCTGAACAGCATTCAAATGCCATTTATTTACCGAAATTTGATGAGGAAAATCCATTGTTTATTGGTTTTTTCAATACTGGTGCCTATCAAGAAACGATTGGAGGTTATGGAGGTCTGAAGCACTGTTTAATTCCGGAACCAAAGCACATATTAATTCGTCGCGATGAAGATGGAAAAATATTCACGGAACTTTTCAGCGAAGAACAAACCGCAGACGATTATTTAAGAATTTTGGGGTATTACAGATAAAATTTCGTGAAAATGAAAGTAACAAAAGTATACGTTCAAACCAATTCTCCTTTTGCTGAAAAAATTTCAGAATGGTTGGTGAAAAAGAAAATTGATGTTCTAACGTTTAGTGAAAAAGAAGATAATGCATTGAAAGTCATTGATGGATTAGTTATTTTCAACGAAAGTAAATATCTTCCAAAGGAAATAGATGAGATGGAACGAATTGCAAAGAATAATCAAAAACCGACATTAAACATCGATATCAATGGAACGCTTATGGTAGCTGTTTCAAATTTGGATTTGTGGGTTGAGCGTAATCGTTGCAAGAAAATTATGATGATCGGTTCGGATGATTTGGTGAAAAATTCGAATTTAGATCGTTTTTTAATGATCAGTAGCCGATAGTTATTCTATTGGTCCGTTTTTAAATTGTATTCCCGAATTACGAATTTTCGGAAAGTAATACCTAAAATCGATAGAAATAAACGAACCATTTGCTTTGGAAAAATCAATAAAATAAGCTGACGATCCTTGTTCTGAAAATTTACCGCCCCAATTAAATAAAGAAGAAGTTGGCACTTTAACACTTCCTCCAATGTAAAAATAGCCTGTTTTTTTAGTTCGATATTCAAAACCAACTTGAGCATTTAAATCAACTCCAAATTTCTTTACGCTTCCAGAATGATAAAAGGTATATTTTCCACCCGGTTGGTCTATTAATGCCACATTTGTTGGTTTAAATGTCAGTGAAGGTCCTAATCCTACCAAGGAAAAAATCGATTTGCCTAATTGTATTTTCACAATCCCCAGTAAAGGAATTTCATAATTGATAAATGTTAATTTGTTTGAATCAGAAACAGTGGTTACAGAATCAGAATAAGACATGGAGGCATTGAATTGCCTTTGGATATAATTAATCCCACTTTCAAATGTAATGTTTTTTGAATAATCTGCCCGAATCAGAGCTCCATAAGAAAAGCCAATTTGTTGTTTTAATGATGAGCTAAACCCTTGGTCAGATAGTTCAGTCTTCACAGGGCCTATAAATTCTGACGGAGATAAAACTCTTGCCTGAACGCCAAAATGAATTGGAAAATTCTCTCGCTTATCGCCTAGTTGACCAAATGTAATTAACGGAATAAAAGAAAAAAAGAATAGAACAAGAAAACATCTTATTAATAACATCTTTTAGACTATCGATTTTACTGGCGATTCAGTTTACCGTCTTTCCAATCTTTTAAAAATTTCGACCAGGCATACGGGTTGAGTAAATTGTTTACAGGGACTTGATTGCTACTGTATAATTGTGTGTAACGCTGATTCATTACATTTCCGTAGGCTAGAGATGGGTCAGTCTGAATACGTGCTGCAGCAAATGCCAAACTTT
>JBIIHD010000264.1:0-3159 GCA_044236095.1 Crocinitomicaceae bacterium
AGCTTGGGTAAATCGGAAAATGTTATCAACGAAGAACAAGATATCTTTACCTTGTCCATCTCCTGACCCATCTCGGAAATATTCAGCTACAGTCAAACCTGATAATGCAACTCGGGCACGTGCTCCTGGAGGCTCGTTCATCTGTCCGAAAACGAACGTAGCTTTTGACTCTTTCATTTCCTCTAAATCAATTTTAGAAAGATCCCATCCACCTTCTTCCATTGAATGCATGAAGTCTTTACCGTATTTAATAATACCAGATTCTAACATTTCTCGAAGTAAATCATTTCCTTCACGAGTTCTTTCGCCAACTCCAGCAAAAACGGATAAACCTCCATGACCTTTCGCAATGTTGTTAATCAATTCTTGAATTAATACCGTTTTTCCTACTCCTGCACCACCGAAAAGACCAATTTTTCCACCTTTTGCATATGGTTCAATTAAGTCAATTACTTTAATTCCTGTGAAAAGCACTTCCGTTGCAGTAGATAATTGATCAAATTTTGGAGCTTCTCGGTGAATAGGCAATCCATTTGAGTTATCAACAGCTTTAATTCCATCAATTGCTTCACCAACCACATTGAAAAGTCTTCCTTTAATTTCCTCTCCAATCGGCATTTTGATGGCACTTCCAGTAGACTTAGCTTCCATTCCTCTTGTAAATCCATCTGTTGAGTCCATAGCTATCGCACGCACAGAGTTTTCACCAACATGAGATTGAACTTCAAGAACTACTCTACTACCATCACTTTTGCGTACTTCTAAAGCATCATAAATGTTAGGCAAAGCACTTCCTTTTTCATAAATCACATCCACAACTGGACCAATAACTTGAGAGATTTTTCCGATGATTTGAGACATTTCTGTTATTTTTTGATCAATTAACACTTAAAATTTGGGCGCAAAGATACGGACTTATTTTAAATAATTGTTGTTTTACTGAAAAACCTAAATCAAAAAATCAAGAAGTTTTAAACAATATTTTTAAACAATATTTTTCGTTAATTTTGTGAAAAACAAATATCATGTATCCAGCAGAATTAGTACAACCCATGAAACAAGACTTAACCCAAGTTGGGTTTAAGGAATTAACTACATCCGAAGCTGTAGATCAAGCAATTCAAAATAATCAAGACACACTTTTAGTTGTTGTAAATTCCGTTTGCGGATGTGCAGCAGGTAATATGAGACCAGGAGTAAAATTGGCATTAAAAAATGACAAGATTCCTTCTGAATTAACGACCGTTTTTGCCGGTGTTGATTCTGAGGCTACAAATCAAGCTAGAAAATATTTCTTGCCTTATCCTCCTTCTTCTCCTTCAATTGCATTATTCAAAGAAGGAAAACTGGTTCATTTTGTTGAACGTCACCATATTGAGGGTGCAAGTCCTTTAATGATTGCTGAAAATTTAAGTGAGGCCTTTAACGAGTTTTGTTAATATTTTATGGGCTTAAAGGGGAATATTTCCATGCTTCTTGCGTGGAAGTTCTTCTGATTTGTTTTCAAGCATTTTAAAGCCTTTAATCACTTTGTCTCGCGTTTCTTCTGGTAAAATGACTTCGTCAACGAATCCTCTTTCAGCCGCTCGATAAGGGTTTGAAAATAATTGAGCATATTCCGCTTCTTTTTCCAGCCACTTTTCTTCTGGATTTGCTGCCTCAGCAATTTCTCTTTTGAAAATAATTTCAGCGGCTCCTTTGGCTCCCATAACCGCAATTTCAGCTGTTGGCCATGCAAAATTTAAATCAGCTCCAATGTTTTTAGAATTCATCACGTCAAATGCTCCACCATAGGCTTTTCGCGTGATGACTGTTATTCTTGGAACCGTGGCTTCTGAGAATGCATATAACAATTTTGCACCGTGTGTAATGATTCCGCGCCATTCTTGATCTGTTCCAGGTAAAAATCCAGGAACATCTTCGAAAACCAATAATGGAATATTAAAAGAATCACAAAAACGAACAAATCGTGCTCCTTTTCTTGATGCATCTATATCTAAAACTCCCGCCATACTCGCCGGTTGATTTGCCACTACACCAATTGTTTTACCGTCTAGTCGGGCAAAACCAACAACAATGTTCTTTGCAAAATCTGCCTGAACCTCTCTAAATGATTCATCGTCAATTACGCAGTCTATAACTTTCCGAATATCATAGGGTAAGCTTGAATTTTCAGGTAAGATTGTTTTAATGAAATCAGACTTTTTATCACTGTAATTGAAATAAGACAGCGTCGGTGCTTTTTCAGTATAATTCTGAGGCATATAAGTTATCAAATCACGGACTTGTTTCAAACAAGATACATCATTCGGTGAGGTAAAATGATTGACCCCCGATTTTTCAGCATGAGCTCTTGCACCGCCCAAATCCTCTGAGCTTACTTCTTCATGGGTAACAGTTTTAACGACATTTGGACCTGTAACAAACATGTAAGATGTGTCTTCCACCATGAAAATAAAATCAGTTAATGCCGGTGAATAAACTGCTCCTCCAGCACAAGGCCCCATAACTACAGAAATTTGGGGAACAACTCCGGATGCTCGTGTATTTCGGTAGAAAATATCTGCATATCCAGCTAAAGAGACTACACCTTCTTGAATACGCGCACCACCAGAATCATTTAATCCAATGACAGGAGCTCCATTTATCATTGCCATATCCATGATTTTGCAAATTTTCATGGCATGACTTTCAGAGAGTGATCCACCTAAAACTGTAAAATCTTGCGAAAAAACATAAACTAATCGCCCGTGAATCGTTCCGTATCCTGTTATTACACCATCACCGGGAAAATGTTGTTTATCCAATCCGAAATCTCGGGATCTGTGGGAAACAAAAGCACCAATTTCCTGAAAAGAATTTTCATCTAACAAAATTTCAATTCGTTCTCGGGCTGTTAATTTTCCTTGTTGGTGCTGTTTATCTATGCGAGCCTGACCTCCACCTTGATTGGCTTCCTGTCTCTTTTGAAGTAATATGTCGTTTTTATTCATGTTTGTGAGATGATTGACAAATTTAATCGAAAAAGAAATGTGGTATTCAAATTTCACGAATTAAACCTTAATTTAGTATTTCAATGGATTATAAACTCAAATATCGCATTCTTACCACGGAGGAATTGCAAGAACTTGAACCCGAGTTTAAACAGTTTCTTATTGT
>JBIIHD010000266.1:0-3158 GCA_044236095.1 Crocinitomicaceae bacterium
TGTGCTTAAAACCGTCGCAAATGTTGTACCCATGGAAGCAGCTGTTGGAGATTGACCAATTTGTTCAATGTCATAGGTATAGTATCCTGTTAGCATCCCCCGTTTTTTTGGTGTGATATTAAACCGCGTTGTTAATCCATATTTGATGCGTTGATCACCAAATCCATATGCTATCCTCCCTCCTAGTTCCAGACGTTTAGAAAATGCATTGGAAGTTCTAATGGCAAAAGCAGTTCTAAATTTTTCAACAGGATTAAAAGAAATGATTGAAAAGGCACTTCCATACTCTATTTTTCCAACAGGATAATATCCCGTGGTTGAGAAATAGGTTAAATTCTTGATCGTTTGAAAAAACGGAAGGTTATTCAGTGAATCCACCATATCAACAATACCCTCCTGCTGTTCTGTTAACTTTTCCGCACGAACACTTTGCCAATAAGAATCCGGGCGAATTTTCGCACTATCAACAAGCTGAATTGCATTACCCGTACTAAAGAATTCAGAGTCTCTTTTCTGATTTATCACATAATTAAGTCTTGTACTATTTTTACGAGCATAAATTCCGTAAACTTTTGTTTTATTGGTAAGTTTAATATCTGCAATCAATTTTTCTTGCTTTAGCATCCAAACTTCTTTTTCAACCTGATCGAAATGGTGTTCAAGGTATAAATCTTGAATGTAATTCAAATTTGCATCAGGCGCAATAGATGCCTTAACCAACTTAATCGCATAAGTGGTATCGTGAATCCACATTTCACCTTTGAAAGTTAAATCACCTGATCGCTTTGGTAAAAATCTCAATTTGTAACACCAATCATTGTCAATAAAAGCAGAATCCTCCAAAAAGAATTTGTAATAACTCCTTGCTATGGGAGATGTTGGACTGATAAAAGATTTATTGAAAACATCAATCACATTATCATAAATGTTAACGTCCAAATACATATCACCGAGAAATTGATTCAACTGTAAATTTTCAATTCCAGTGATTTTCGTTGCCTGAATTACTTCTTTCTTAACTTTTGGATTATTTCTAAAGTAAAAGTTAGAAAATGTTTCACTGAGAATAATTGGAAGATAATTTTCACCTGTAGTTGTTGAGTCTAGGTAATCCATGATTAGATCCAATCTTTTTACTACACCATTTTGACCAAACTTATCATCTAAATTATTCAAATCGAATTGTATTTTACTATACAAATCGTACTCGTAAGAACTCAATTTCTCCTTGTTATTAATCGGTTTATTCGCAACCATTTTTTTATGAAGAATAGTCGATGGAAATTCATCAGGTGTTACTATAACAACTTCTGATAATTCATCCGTAAGTACTTGCAACTGAATTTCAAAACTTTGACTTTCATCCTTTTTCACTCCAACCGTTCTAGAAACAAATCCGGCTAAAGAAAAACGCAAAGAATCTGTAGCATAGTAAGTTTCAAGAAAAAATGCGCCTGCTGAGTCTGTTAACGTTCCAATTTTTGAGTCAAGAAATCGAACTGATACATACGGTAGTCTTTCACCGGTGGATGCATCGGATACAAAACCTGAAACAATCGTTTGCTGAGAAAAAATAGCTATCCGAAATGTCAAAGCAACTAATAAAACTAGGTATTTCATAAATGCAATTAACTTGTTTGTTTGGCAGCTATTTTCCTCGCTGCTCTCGCTGAGACTAAAATACCAATTTCGTATAAAATCAGAATTGGAATTGAGACAATTATTTGTGACAATACATCAGGTGGTGTTATAATAGCCGCTAACACAAGTACAACTATAATTGCATGCTTGCGGTATTTTCTCAAAAAATCAGGTGTTATCAACCCGATCCTCGTTAAAAGATATGATACAACTGGTAATAAAAACAATAATCCCGAGTAAAAAATGGTGGAAATGACAGTTCCCATGTAGGAGCTAATCGTAAAATTATTCTCGATTTCCTTGCTAATCTGATAACTCCCAAAAAATTGAACTGAAAGTGGTGCTACAATAAAATATCCGAAAATAATGCCTGTAAAAAATAATAAACTGACATAAAAAACAATTCCTTTTGTAGCATTTATTTCATTCAATTTTAACCCTGGTTTAACAAAACTCCACAATTGGTAAAAAATATAGGGGAATGCAATTACAATCCCCCCCATGAAACTCATCATTAAAGCATAAGAAAATTGACCTCCCATCGTCATACTTTGCATTTTTATTGGAATTTCCTCGATACAAACCCCAAATAAATCACAAAAGATCCGAAATGTGACAAAGTCTTTCTTATTCATAGAAAGAAAGACTTTTTCCATTATTAACTCTTGATAAATCCAAATCGCTATGGCAAAGACTAAAATGGCAAATGCACATCGAACTAGTCTCCATCTCAATTCCTCGAGATGACCTAAAAATGTCATTTGTTTATCTTGAGCCATTGTAATTCAAATTTATCATATATTCCTTTTTTGATCGAATTTCCGAATCAAAATCTAAGATAAAATCAATTACAAAATGAGCATAGCATCACCATAAGAATAAAATCGATATTTATTTTCGATCGCCTGCTTATATCCTTCCATCATGAGTTCATGACCACAGAATGCTGAAATCATCATGAGTAAAGTTGACATGGGCGTGTGAAAATTTGTAACCATGCAATCTGCCACAGAGAAATCATAAGGTGGATAAATAAACTTGTTCGTCCAACCATCATAAGGCTTTAACATACCATCTGTTGAAACCGATGTTTCAGTTGCACGAATAGAAGTTGTACCAATCGCACACACTCTTTTTCTATTTCTTTTTGCTTGGTTAACAATATTAGCAGCCTCTTCTGTAATAATAACTTGCTCTGAATCCATCTTATGTTTCGTTAAATCTTCAACTTCTACTGGTCTGAAAGTTCCTAATCCAACATGTAGTGTTATTTCTGCAAAATTAATCCCTTTGATTTCGAGTCTTTTCATTAATTCTCGAGAAAAATGCAATCCGGCTGTCGGAGCAGCAACAGCTCCTTCTTCTTTTGCAAAAATTGTTTGATATCTTTCCTCGTCTGTCGATTCTACCTCTCTTTTTATGTATTTGGGTAAAGGTGTTTCACCAAGCTCAGTAATTTTCTGCTTAAATTCTTCGTATGTTCCATCAAATAAAAAACGTAAGGTTCTTCCTCTAGA
>JBIIHD010000265.1:0-3158 GCA_044236095.1 Crocinitomicaceae bacterium
GGAGCTGATGTTTTTAAAATGGCAATTGCTGTAGCCCCAGTTACGAATTGGAGGTATTACGACAATATCTACACAGAGCGATTTATGAGAACTCCCAAGGAAAATGAAAAAGGCTACGACGACAATTCACCCATCAATCATGTGAAGAATATCAAAGGCAACTATTTTTTAATTCACGGATCCACCGATGACAACGTTCATTACCAAAATGCGATGGAGATGGTAAATGCATTAGTGAAGGCTAACAAACAATTTGATATGTTCATTTATCCAAATCGCAATCACGGAATTTATGGTGGAAATACAAGGAATCATCTCTTTAATATGATGTTTGAATATACCTTGAAAAATTTGTAATAAAACTCCCTAAAAAAACAAAAGTCGCCCCAAAACTGAGGCGACTTGTAATAAAATCTTCAACTTTTATTTCGATTTAATCAATGTATTTGCATTAGCAATCCAAGCTGCAGGTCCACCTGCCATGTAACCCGTTTTACCAAGAGAAGTTAAATTAACTTTATCTTTTTCCTTTTCACCTTTTTCAGCGTTAACAAAAAACACGGTAGGATAACCCGCTACTGCGAAAGTTTGTTGTAACTGGTTGTTTTGTTGTTTAATTGCCTCTGTTTGTGGTTTGCTTCGTGGAAAATCTAACTCGACTAAAATTACATTATCCTTAGCCCAGGTGGTGAATTCTTCCTTTTTAAAAACTTCATTTTGAAGTTTAATACACCATCCACACCAATCACTTCCCGTAAAAAACAACATAATTGGTTTTTTCTCCTTTTGAGATTGGGCAATAGCGGTATTCATATCTGTATACCATACAAGCTCTTTCTCATTTTCTTTATTTTCTGTATTTGTAGCATTTTCTTTTTGTGCTCCACACGAAATTGTTGTAAACAGGACTGAAAGCAGGAATAATATCTTCATCATTTATCGTTTTTTATTTATATATTCTTTCTCTAATTTTAGTAATTCAACAGCAACCTCATTTGTAATATTAATTGCTTCAGACGCAAATAAAACCCCCGAATTACTTTGTTGATTTGAATTTAAAACAAGATCAACTTTCTTTTGATCCGCAACTTTCTTAACTGCACTTTTCACTAAATTGAATATCGGTTCTTGCATTTTTAAAGCTTCTTGCTGCATTTCCAATTCCATTTCCTGAAAAATAATTTGCAAATTTTCATATTTCAACTGCAACTCAGATTGCTTCGCTTTTTTCATTGTAGGAGATAAATTTGCGCTATTTGCTTCAAATTTTTCTTGGGAAGTCTGAAAATCTTTAATTAAAGAATCTTTCTCAAATTGTTTTAGTCGCTGGTAATCAACTAATTGTTTATCAATGTCTTTTAAAATTGATAGTGTGTCCAATAATTTTTGTGAGTCAACATGAGCTATTTTGGCTTGAGAAATAGCGAGGTTTGTTACAAAAAATAGCGCAACTAAGGAAAGTGTTTTTTTCATTTTATTTATTTATTTAACTGTTATACCCATTTCTTTTAATACATCATTACTGAGGTCGAATTTTGTTTCAGCATAAACCAAATTACTTTGGTTGGCTTTGTCGAAAACAAAAGAATAACCTTTTTTTTGAGCCACTTTTTGCATCGCTTCAAAAACTTTATCCTGAATAGGCTTGATTAATTCTTGTCTCTTTTGAAAGTAATCACCATTCACCCCAAATTTTGTAGTTTGTAATTGAATAGCTTCCTGCTCCAGTTTTTTAATCTCTTCTGACCTCTTTTTTTTCTCCTCCTCAGGAAGAAGTACTTCTTCTTTAGCAAAGTTATCTTTTTTTGTCTGAAGTGTAGTATAAAATTCTTCAATTTCTTTGGTCCAACGATCTGCCAACTTATCCAATTTCTCTTTTGAATCTTGGTATTCAGGCATTTTTTTCAAAATGTAATCCGAATCTATATAAGCATATTTTTGTCCATTGACAAAGTGCGTGCCAAATGCAAATAATACCAGTAGTAAGAATGACGGAAATCCAATTTTACTTTTCATAAAAACAAATTTTAATTACAATTCACCTAAATTCATACCAATTGTAAAGGTCAATTTAGGGTAATATCCTTTCGCATTAATTGACGAATCTGAGGCTTTTCCAAAACCATCAGACCAAAAATCCAATTTATCAAAACCTAATCCATAGTCAAGCCCAAGCATACCAAACATTGGAAGGAAAACTCTAATACCTACACCGGCAGTTTTTTTGACGTTAAATGGATTGAATCGTTGGAAATTAGGAAAAGTATTTCCAGCTTCGGCAAATGCCATAGCATAAAACGTCGCTGATGGATTGAGCGATATGGGATAACGCAATTCCAAAGTATATTTGGCAATAATAGGATCTCCACCAAAACTCGAAATACTTTGGTCCTCGTATCCTCTCAAAGCAATTATTTCTCGTCCACCAATCTGACCAATCCCTGTCAATCCACTTCCTCCCATGGTAAATCGATCGAATGGAGTTACACCTTTAGCCTGATTGTATGCTCCCATAAATCCAAAACCAAATCTCGGCATTAAAACTAGCTTTTTATCAGGTGTTAAGGGAAGGTACCATTCACCAGTAAATTTTATTTTGAAATATTCGAGATACTTGTATCGATCTTGTGGATCTGAACTTGTGTAATCTGTATTTTCAAAAAGAGAATAAGGTAATGTTCCTTTTAAAGTAAGACTGAAATTAGAACCACTTTGAGGATAAATCGGAGCGCTAACCGAACTTCGTTGGATTACATATTTGAATGCAATATCATTGGCATATCCTTTTTGAAACAATGGAAATAGGGAATAATTTCGCACATCATAATACTGATAACTTACTTCATAATAATTTGTAAAATAATCATCAGGCCATTTCAATCGACGCTGAAGACCTAATCCCGTTCCTGAAATTCCAACTCCTGAATAAGATGGATTACTTCGCAAAAATCTACCATTGGATAAAGCAGTGTGATTTATCCAATAAGAAAGCGAATTTGGTTTTTTGCCGCCTAACCAAGGCTCTGTAAATGAAAATGTATAACTCTGAAAAAATGTACCATTGGATTGAGCCCTAATTGACAGACGTTGCCCATCTCCTCCTGGAAGAGGCGCCCAAGCTTCTTTTTTGAAGATTTTTTTTGTGGAGAAATTGTTGA
>JBIIHD010000267.1:0-3154 GCA_044236095.1 Crocinitomicaceae bacterium
CTCAACAACTCAGGATGCGACGTCACTTTCACAGAATTTTTAAAGGATAAAGAAGGAATTTCTTCTTTTTGAATTAGCTGAGCTTCCATAGTTTGAAAAATTGATTTTCTAAAGTAACGAAAATAAAATGAAAATAATTGTTTCGAAGAATAAAATTTTTAAATCAAACCCGGCCTTGCTTCTGAACTTACAGTTAAATCAGCAAATTGATTATTTAGATATTGATAATATCCTGTAATAGCAATCATTCCAGCGTTATCAGTACAAAATTGAAAATCCGGAATAAATACCTTCCATTTTTTTTCTAATTCAAATTCCCTTAAACGATTTCTGAGTCCATTATTTGCTGAAACACCACCAGCAACAGCGATAGATTTAATATTTTCTTGAATTGAAGCTTTTTCCAGTTTATTCAATAATATATCCAATATTGTCTTTTGTAAACTTGCAGCTAAATCATTTAGATTGTCTTGAATAAATTTAGGATTCTTTTTTTGTTCTCCTTGAATAAAATATAAAAATGAAGTTTTTAATCCACTAAAACTATAATTTAATCTATCCACATTTGGCTTAGCAAATTTAAATTTAAGTTCATCACCACTTTGAGCGAGCTTATCAATTAGTGGTCCACCGGGATATGGTAAACCCATAATTTTAGCACATTTATCAAATGCCTCTCCTGCTGCGTCATCGATGGTTTCTCCTAAAATGTCAAAATCAAAATGTGAATTGACCTTTACAATTTGAGTGTGACCTCCTGAAACAGTCAAACATAAGAATGGAAAATCAGGATGTTTTTGTTCATTATTATCAATAAAATGAGCCAAAATATGCGCTTTCATATGGTTTACATCAATCAATGGTTTGTTTAATGCCAAACTCAAACCTTTGGCAAAAGAAGTTCCAACCAGCAGTGAACCTAGCAAACCAGGACCTCGCGTAAAAGCAATTGCATGAATTTGATGTATAGAAACCCCAGCCTTCTTCAAGGCCTCATTCACAACTGGAACAATATTCTGTAAATGTGCACGACTCGCTAATTCAGGAACTACACCTCCAAATTCTTCATGTATCTTTTGGCTCGCAATTACGTTAGATAAAATTTGAGAATTCTTAGAAACAGCTGCAGATGTATCATCACATGAAGATTCAATACCTAAAATATAAATTTCTGATTGCGCCAATATTATTTAACTTTGTAGGTTATACTAATTTATGACAAAGGTATTTAAAATCATTGGCAGAATAACGGGAATCATTCTCGAATGGCTGTTAATTGCATTTTTTCTGTGTGCCTTTCTTATTAGAACTTCAAGCTTTCAAACCTATTTGGCTACTTTAGCTACCGATTATTTATCTTCAGAATTAAATGCAAAAATATCCATAGACAAGGTTGATATACTATTCTTAGATCGAATTGAGCTTAAAAATGTCTATGTAGGTGACCAACAAAAACAAACGTTAGCTTCTTTAAATTCCATTGTTGTTAATATTAGTTTAATAGATATTGCGAAACAAGAATTTAAACTTGAAGATATCGATATTAAAAAGGGACTAATTAGAATAAATCGTGCAGAAAAGGATGGGAAATATAACTACTCATTTTTGGAAGAATACTTTAGCTCAGGTAAAAAAACAAAAAAACCGTCACCATTTTCTTTCCAAGTAGATAAAATTCAATTAAGTGAAATTGATTTCCAATATGATGATTATCGCAAGAAAAAAAGTACTTCCGGAATAGATTGGGATCATTTATCTGTTTCCAACTTAAATTTAACAGTAACTGATTTCTTTGTGAACCTAGATACTTTTAAAGTAAACATTAGTGAGTTGAATCTTCGTGAAAAATCTGGTTTCACAATCAATAATTTATTAGGTCAATTAGTTATAGATAAAAAAGGCATTCAATTAAATGATCTAGAATTATGTACCAATCAGTCGGAACTAACAGCAAGTAAATTAAATTTACTCTACACAAAAAGTTCAGATTTTGAAGATTTTGAAAATAAAGTTCGATTTGACGCTTCTATAACTCAGTCTTCCATATCACTCCAAGAACTTGCCTATTTTTCACCTGAGACAGTCGGAATGGAAGATTTTGTTCATTTGAGAGGAGAAATTTCAAATTGCATCAATGATTTAAACCTTACGAATTTTCAATTGGCATTTGGAAGCAAATCAAAATTAGAAGGTGACTTTAAGTTACCAAATTTCTCCGAAATGGAAAATTTACTGTTTAATGAAACCGTAAAATATGCATTTATATCAGTTGAAGATTTAAAAAATTTCAAATTACCGAAATCGGCAGGGATTTCTAAATTAGACTTAGGTAAAGAGGTAGAAAGATTGTCCTTTTTCGAAACAAAAAATTTAAAATTCATCGGAAAACCTTCTGATTTTCAGGTTCAATTTACTTCTACTAAAACACAATTGGGTGAAATAAAATTAAATTCTCCATTTCAAATTAAATCTGACTCCGGAAATTTTGAATTCAATTCGATAACCGATTCACCCGATAATATTGAATTTATTGACTTTAAACTTGGCGAACTATTGGCTGAAAAAACATTAAATGTAATTGATGGAAAAGTAAGTTTAAAATCTAAATTGTTCAGTAACGGCAAATTTGATATTTCAAAAATAGATGGAAATATTAATCGAATCGACATTGACGGTTATACTTTACACAAGGCAAATATTTCGAACGGTTCTTTTATAGATCAAGTATTTCAATCTGATATTCAACTAGAAGATGATATTTTAAAGCTAACATACACAGGTTTTATAGATCTTAAAGGCGAAAAAAAATTCAAGTTTTCAGTTAACCTGACAGAAGCCATTTTGAATAGTTTAAACCTCGCCAGAAGTAAAAAAACATCCAAATTAAAATCTAATATCGAGGTTGACTTGCGTGGACTAGATTTAGAAACCATGAGCGGAACTGTGAAATTTACTGGATTTGTCTACAAGGAAGGTGAAGACGAGATTGAAATCCCTGAAATTGAATTAAGCATTTTTAGAGGAAAAACTGAAGATATTTTTAAAGTTGTTAGTGAAAATATTATCGATTTAGAAGTAAAAGGAAAATTTGATTTGAAAAGTATTCCGAATGAATTCAATAATCAAATTTCTACAGCATTTCCATTTTTGGCCA
>JBIIHD010000268.1:0-3152 GCA_044236095.1 Crocinitomicaceae bacterium
AAAGTTTCCTTTTTCTCATTTAGCAAACAAGGAGGTTAACACATTAATTTTTCCAAACTTATCATCAGGGAATATTGCCTATAAACTGCTTCAGCAAATGACGGATGGAGATGCAATTGGTCCGATACTAATAGGACTTAAAAAACCAATTCACATTTTGCAATTAGGAAGCTCGGTCCGAGAAATAGTTAATATGGTTAAAATTGCAGTGATTGATGCTCAAAATAAGTAACAAATGATAGGACAATTAAACGGTAGATTAATTGAAAAGAATCCAACCGAGCTGTTAATCGACTGTTCGGGAGTAGGATATGAGGTGAGGATTTCACTAAACACATTTTCTGCTCTTGGTTCCGACGAAGCAATAAGAATCTTCACCAAACTGATTGTTAGAGAAGACGCACACATACTTTATGGTTTTTTTACCAAGGAGGAACGTGATATTTTCAATTTATTGATAAGTGTTTCTGGAATAGGCCCTAATACAGCAATGATTATGCTATCTTCTTTAACACCTGATGATGTTGTGCATGCAATTCAATCAGAAGATGTTAGGACAATTCAAAGTATAAAAGGCATTGGCGCAAAAACAGCTCAAAGAGTTATCATAGATCTAAAAGATAAAGTGATTAAACTCAATACGTCATCTGAAAATATCTTTACTCAACACAATACGAATCGATTTGATGCGTTAAATGCTTTAATCTCTTTAGGATTTGATAAAAAATCAGTCGAAAAAGTCTTGGATAAAATCAGCTCAGGAAATGAATCGGTTGAAGAGTTAATAAAGGGTTCGTTAAAATTATTGTAAGAATTAACTTGGATAGTAAAAACACACATAGAATTCGTTTTTTAAATTGGATAATTTCAAGCATTTTATTGTGTTTATGTATAGAATTATCAGCACAAGACACAACCTTACAGTTTCCAATTGTTAATCCGCTTGACCCAACGGTAAATAACCCACAAAGTTTTGATTTAGGAGATCCAACATCCTTGAATAGGACGGTAGAATATGACCCAATTACGGGAATGTATGTGTTTATTGAAAGGTTGAGCAACGGAATGTATTATCGATACCCATCGATGATGACACTAGAGGAGTATCTCGAATATGAAAGAAAGAAGTCTACCTCTTTAAATTGGCAAAAAAAGATTGAAGAACAAACCGAAAAAGGCCGCCCCTTTGAATTACCAATAAAGGTTGGAAATAAGATTTTTGCAGACTTATTCGGCGGAAATGAAATTGTTTTGACCCCCCAAGGACAAGTTGAAATTTCTTTAGGCGCCAATTATTCTCGCTACGACAATCCAATTCTTCCTTTGCGTCAACGTCAAATCACTCGTTTTGACTTTAATCAGCAAATCCAAATGAATTTAGTTGGGCAAATTGGATCCAAGCTAAAAATAAATACGAGTTATAATACGCAGGCGGCATTTGACTTTGATAATATTTCCAAATTGGAACATACGGGAAATGAAGATCAAATTTTACAGAAAATCGCATTAGGACAAATCACGTTTGATTCACCTACTTCGTTAATACAAGGATCCTCAACTTTGTTTGGAGCGAAGGCCCAATTAAAATTTGGAAGATCTTACTGGGACTTATTTGCAGCTACCTCAAAAGGAAAAAGACAAGAAATTAATATTACCGGAAAATCACAGGTCCAAAAGTTCGAATTAGGTGCAGATAAATACGAGGCAAATCGCCATTACTTTTTAAATTTATATCATCACGATAATTATGATGCTGCCATGGCAACACTTCCCGTGGTCAATTCAACTGCATATATAACCCGAATTGAGGTGTGGTTAACAAATCGAACCAATAACACTGAAAACACAAGAAATGTAATAGCTTTTGCTGATTTAGGTGAGGCGAAACAACAAAACTGTCAAGGAGATCCAGGAGGATATTCATCAACCGCAATTCCTGATAATGAGGCAAATAGCTTATATCAGTGGGCCTCTTCTCAACCACAGATTAGACAGTTTGCTAGTGCTGTTTCTGTTTTAGCATCTCAAGTTACTGCACCAGGTCCATTTACTCAGGCGGTGCATTACGAAAAAGTTGAAAATGCGAGAAAATTAACAGAGCAAGAATATACCTACAATGCTTTAATGGGGTACATATCACTAAATACTCCCTTAAATAATGATGAGGTTTTGGCTGTTGCTTATGAATATACTTACAATGGTGAAACATATCAGGTGGGTGAACTTTCTACCGACGGAGCTCAAGGTCAAGAGGCGCTAATTTTAAAATTGTTAAAGCCCACCATTACAAACCCAAGAAATAAGGTGTGGGATTTAATGATGAAGAACGTCTATTCAATAGGCGCTTTTCAAGTAGATCAAACAGGATTTAAAATAGATATTTTATACAACAACAGAGAAACCTCAGTTAATGTCCCTTACTTTCCAATGTCTGGCGTAGACGATAAGCAAATCGTTACATTATTGGATATGGATAAGTTAAATCAAAACAATCAGCCGTTTTCTGATGGTGTGTTTGATTTTGTGCCGTTTACTATGACCGGCAATAAAATGGAAAATGGGGGAACGATTAACAAAAAGAATGGGAGAATTTATTTTTCTACAGTTGAGCCATTCGGTAAAACATTGAAAGATAAATTAAATACCGCTGGAATTGCACAAACTCTAATTGATCAGGTCGTATATTCTGAATTGTATGATTCTACAATTACTGCCGCTCAACAAATACCAGCCAAAAACAGATTTTCATTTAAAGGAGAATATCAATCTTCTATATCTTCGGATATTCCATTAAATGCTTTAAATGTTCCACAAGGCGCGGTAACGGTTACGGCTGGAGGAATAAAACTTACGGAAGGTCTTGATTATTCGGTTGATTATAATTTAGGTCGTGTTAAAATATTAAATACTGGAATTTTAGAATCAAATACTCCGATCAAAATTTCAATTGAAAGCAATTCTGTTTTTGGCTTTCAGGCAAGGTCAATGTTGGGAATAAGATATAATTACAGGTTGAGTGATAAATTTAACGTGGGTGCAACTTGGCTTCGTATGCTTGAAAGACCGGTTACTCAAAAGGTTGATATTGGAAATGAACCATTTAAAAACACGATGATTGGTACCGATTTAGCCTTTAAAGCAAATTTACCTTT
>JBIIHD010000269.1:0-3137 GCA_044236095.1 Crocinitomicaceae bacterium
GTGTCTTTTTTTATCTCCAAGTTGTAATAGTTATTTGAAATAAATTTAAGTTTATCCGAATAATTCACATCGCCCCAGTCAAGTGAATCAAGTTTCAACTGATTTTTTGGAATGACATCAATATCCCTCGGCTGAAATGGTTTCAGTATTGATTTATAACCAACGTAATAATTAGAATCATCTTCGCCTAAAATCATCCAATAAAAACTTGTCAAAGGCATGGGTGTAACCATTTCATTTTTTGTTTTTTTATTCGCTTGAGCAAAATATTCTGTTGAATTAGAAAGGATAAATAATTTAATAACAACTCCCCAAAGTAAATAGGCTGAAGAGTAATAAATCCCGAATAAATTTATTCTTGTTCGCCATTTATTGGTAGGTTTTAAAAACAAAATAATGAGAACGCAAAGTCCGAAAGGTAACGTGTACAGTGGGTCTACAACAAATACGGTATTAAAGGTGATTCTGTAATCTAAAGGCCAAAGGAATTGAGTCCCGTAGTTTGTGAACATATCCAGCATCGGATGTGTAATTATCCCAAAAAAGAAAAGCCATAGCCAGGTTTTATATTGAAATTTTTGTTTGTAAATCCGATGAACAAGAAAGGCAAAAATGGGGCTGCAAAATACGGCGAAAAGTATCGAATGAGAAAAACCACGATGAACTAATGCGGCATCAATTGGATGATAAAAAAAGCGTAAGAAAACATCTAAATCTGGAATAGTTCCTGCGATTGCACCCCATAACGGAGCTTTATTTCCTAGTTTTTTTCCGCCAACCGCCTCAGCTACTGCTGCTCCTAATACAATTTGGGTAAGTGAATCCATTTTTAATGTAATAAATCAGGTCTTCGGTCTTGCGTTCGTTTTAATGATTGTTCCTCACGCCATTTCTCAATTTCAGGAAGATTACCTGAAAGTAATATTTCTGGTACTTTCAAGCCATTATATTCAGGTGGACGAGTGTAAACGGGTGGAGAAAGTAAATTATCTTGAAAACTATCCGTCAGTGCAGAAGTTTCGTCGTTTAAAACTCCAGGAATTAATCGAACAACAGCATCAACGAGAACAGCCGCGGCCAATTCTCCGCCAGATAGTACATACGACCCAATTGAAATTTCTTTTGTAATGTAATGTTCCCGAATGCGTTCATCTACTCCTTTGTAATGCCCGCACAGAATCATTAAGTTTTGGGATAGGGAAAGAGTGTTACACTCATTTTGTTCTAAAACTTTTCCGTCTGGAGTCATGTAGATGATCTCATCGTAATTTCTCTCACTCATAAGTTTTTCTATCAAAGTAGCTATGGGTTCAATGGACAATACCATACCTGCTCCACCGCCATATTGGTAGTCATCTACATTTTTATGTTTATCTGTTGAATAATCACGAATGTTGTGAATTTGAATTTCAACGTGACCTTTATCTTGAGCTCTTTGCATGATTGATGCTGAAAACGGGCTTTCAAGTAATTGAGGTAAAACAGTTAGAATATCAATTCTCATTTAACAAAGATATTTATAAAAAAGAATTGTTTCTCCATAAAATAAAAAAGCCCGAATCAATGTGAAACGGGCCTCTCTGTTTATAGTTTGAACAGCTAAAGTTTTGTAATAGTTCCTTTATATTCGTTTGCTTCTCCTGGAAGGGGATTATCAAGTTTCACTTTCCATATATACGTTTGATTAGCAGGCACTTGTTGTCCGTTTCGTTTGTCCACTCCATCCCATGCCATGGATGAATTATCTGTTTCATAAATCAAACCACCATCTTTAGGGTCAAGAATGATAAGTTTAAATTTAACCTCACGAACCGTCAATGCATATGGCATGAAAGTTTGATTTTCAGAGATTATTGAAGTAGGACTAAAAGCATTTGGAGCTAGTAAATTGTAATCCTCAGAAATTTGAATCGACTCACTTTTTGTAATGCTGCAGCCATTTTCATTTACTGTGATAGAAATTGAATATTCTCTGGCTAAAAAAGGATTAAATTCAACTTCACGCTTACTTTGTGCTATCGTTTTATCATCAACCGACCAAGAGCCAGTCGTATTTTCATCTGTACTTGCTTTTATAGTTGGAACACCTTTCAAATAGATAACTTCTGATTCAACGTCAAGTGTTGGCGATGCAACAGAACTTACTACAAATTTAATGGGCTCAATAAATTGAAGATCTCCTTTAGAAATTAATTCATAGTTGCCTGATTCGCTTGCGTTGAATATGGAGTAATCGTTTGATTTAATGACTTTTACAACATTTCCGGTAGCCGAATTCAATATAGAAACATCAAAATTGTTTTTGTTTTCAATTTTTTGACTTTCTCCAACACACATGTTGTTAACTAAAATTGATTCTAAATTCGTATTGTTTATTTTGGTTTCATTAGCTCTTTCTGAACCTTTGTGGTTTTGAGACGATCCTAAATTAGTATTTACGTTTGCTACCGTTGGAATTGCATTAAAATTAGATTTATCATCAGTCTTATCATTAGATGATGAGTTACTCAAAATTTCCAATTCTTTTGCATTGTTTTGCGTATTAGGATTTATGATATCATCATTATTAATACTTGTAAGTTCAGCTACATGTTGAATATCTTTTTTTGCTATATCAATATTGTTGTTTGATTTTTGAGATGTTTTGGAGTCTTTAGAATTTTCAGTTTTTCTATCCTCTAGTTTAACAGTTGTATCTTCGATTTTTTCAACGCCTAAATTAGAATTTGAAGTATAACCTGTATAAATAAAATATGCTCCAAACGCAAACGCTGTTATTGCTGCACCGGTTAGAAACCAACGATACCAATTTGTCGGTTTAGTAACAGGCATTTTGGAATCCAATGCATTTCTCATCAAATCCCAAGCAGCTGGATCATAAGGTAGTTCTTGGTTATCAAGTAATTCCTTAAATTTCTGTTCTAAATTATCTTTCATTTCAAAAGTGTGAACTATATTTTTTCTTTAACGCTTTTTGCAAATTTATTTTTGCCTTTGCTAAATTGGATTTTGATGTCCCTTCGTTTATGCCTAACATTTCTGCTATTTCTTTGTGAGAATAGTTTTCTATTACATACAAGTTAAAAACGGTTCTGTATGCCGGAGAAAGTTGTTGAATTGCTGAAACAGCAGCTATA
>JBIIHD010000270.1:0-3131 GCA_044236095.1 Crocinitomicaceae bacterium
CTCCAAAAAATGGATTCAACCGATCCTTGTAAATATGACTTTGCTTTATTTGGAATTGGGGTAAATGAGAAAGGGTGGTTTGACAACAACAATTGGAATCCTTAATTAATCTTACACTCAAGAGATAACAAGTACGACCATAAGTTTTTTTATATTATTCTTATAATGCATTTTCAAAGTTATATATAGTGTATTTTCAAAATTATACATAGTGTATTTTCAAAATTATACATAGTGTATTTTCAAAATTAATGGTATATTTGCCAAACTAAATAGTTCATTATGAGTGCAAATCGAATCATTAAAAAAGAAATGGATATTTATCTTGCAAAATACCCTGTTTTAGTGTTAACCGGTCCACGTCAATCCGGAAAAACTACTTTTTTAAGAAGTCAGTTTCCGAAATACACTTATGTTAATTTAGAAAATCTGGACAATAGAAACTATGCGATTCAAGACCCAAATGGATTTTTAACACAATATAACGCATATGTGATTTTTGATGAAGTCCAACGAGTTCCTGAATTATTTTCCTATTTACAAACCAAGGTTGATGAAGACAAAATAATGGGTCAGTATATACTTTCTGGCTCGCAAAATTTTCATTTGATGAGAAATATCACCCAAAGTTTAGCTGGTCGAGTTGCCTTATTCAAACTTTTACCCTTTGATAATAAAGAAATGTTTGACGCTGGTTGGTTAAATGATGATTATTCTTTCAACCTACAAAAAGGATTTTATCCAGCTATTTACGATAGAAAAATTCCTTCAAAAGTATTTTATTCAAATTATCTACAGACCTATGTTGAACGTGATTTGTCTGAACTCATTCATGTAAAAGACCTTAAGCAATTCAGGAATTTTATATTATTATGTGCCGCTAGAGTAGGTCAGTTACTTAATTTGAATTCGCTCGCCAATGAATGTGGGATATCGCAGCCAACGGCAAAATCATGGATATCTGTTCTAGAAACTAGCTATATTGTTTATCAGCTTCAGCCCTATCATTCTAATTTCAATAAACGGATTACGAAGAGTTCAAAACTCTATTTTTACGATACTGGATTGTTGTGTTTTTTACTTAAAATCAACGACCCTATGAGTTTAAAAATTAGTACGCACAAAGGAAGTTTATTCGAGAATTATGTCATTAATGAATTTATTAAACAAAACTACCATCAAAATTTGATGCTGGATTTTTATTTCTGGCGAGACGCTGTTGGACATGAAGTTGATTTCATTTGGCAGAAAACAGAAAAATTAAATTTGGTTGAAATAAAAGCAAGTGAGACTATAATGCCTGAAATGTTTAAAGGATTAGGTTATTTTGAAAAGTTTATTCCAAATTTAATTGATAGTAAAACTGTTGTTCATACGGGATTATTTAATCAAAATAGAACCGCTGGAAAAGCATTAAGTTGGAAGAATATTTTTGTTGATTAAGAAGTTGTAAATTATCATTATATTAGAGTCTATTTTAGGCATATCATTTGTTACGTCAAAAAAAATAAAATTATGAAACCTATTTACTTTTTAACGTTGATTATCATTTCTGCCTGTTCATTTGCACATACGCAACGAAATTTTGAAGATAGATTTGCATCCATTCAAAATGAGCTAAACTCGTGGGATGTTGTAAGGGGATCTTGGCTTTCATCCAGCCTATTAAATCTGTCTAATAATCAAGCTGTACCTGATAGAACTTTCCCCGAAGACTTCACTCCACATGAAATGATAAAAGCCTTACCAAATGATGTAAGAGCAAGAATCACTGATTCTATTCAAAGTAATTTAAATGCACAACCGGAGGAAGCCGTAAGATGGAATTACCTCAATCGTATAATTGAACGGGTTGGTTGTTCCTATATTTTGGGTAGAAGTTACGGGGATCCTCATCTTTCTTCATTCGACGGAGCAAATTATTCTTTTCAAACTGTTGGTGAATTTGTATTAGTAAAATCCAACTCAAGTAATCTAGAAGTTCAATGTCGACAACAGCCACAAAATGATAATTTTTCTCTGAATACGGCTGTGGCAATGAATGTAGCTGGAGATCGATTAGCAATTTATGCCGAGGATAAACCTGATTTTAATCCTTCACCCATTCGATTAAATGGTAATCCTATTCAATTGGCCGGTAGAACATATTACCTCCCTAATGGTGGGAATATTAGATTAACAGGCAGGAATTACATCATAACTTATCCAACAGGAGAAATTGTCAATATTGAAATGAGACAATCTGGAATTATGTCATTCTTAAATGTATCTGTACAAGTTTTTGATTGTGACCGAAATAATTTTACTGGTTTATTAGGCAATGCCAATCGAAATACGGATGATGATTTTAATGGCAATAACAATCGAAATAACCTATTGAGTTACTCTAGTGTTTTCGGAAGTTCATCTATTAGCAAACATGCTGAGAAAGAATATTTAGCATTTTTGGCGGGGACATTTGCAGAAGAATGGCGGGTAAACCAATCAACAACTTTATTTGATTATGGCATGGGACAAAGCACCCTGACTTTCACAGACAGAAGCTTCCCAAGGATTCATTATACCATTGATGATCTTACTCCTGATCAGATGTCAAATGCAAGAAGAAATTGTGAAGAAAGAGGTGTTTTAGTAGCTGATATGAGAGGCTGTATATTTGATCAAGGTTTTTTGAATATTTCTCCAAATCCAATCCCTTCCAATCCCGATTTTACACAAGGTGTAGTTTTTAAACCTATTGAAAGACCCGCCTTAAATACAAATCAGTTTGAATTTGCTGAGGGTAAAAATCCTACAAACGGAAATGCTTTACCAATTAAACCTAACGAAAATAATAATCCAGGAAAAGGAATAGGAGAAAAAGAAATGCCGAAAGAATTTGACAAAAATCCCGGTGGTTCATCCATTATTGATTCAAAACCTGATAAAATAAAGCCATCTTCTATTTTCAATCCTGTAAAAACACCAGCAAGTCCGAAAATTTCGAATCCTAATCCGGTTTCAACTCCAACCATTAAAGGACTAAAAGGAAAAAATTAAATTGCTTTAGGAAGTTTACTATTTTTGAATTACTTTTAATATTCATTAACTGAATAGAAAAATGTACAAGGTAATTTCTACTATACTTTTAT
>JBIIHD010000272.1:0-3127 GCA_044236095.1 Crocinitomicaceae bacterium
CAACGTAAGTATCGAGTTGTTCTATTTGCTTAAAATCTTGTGCCTCTCTCAATATGACTAATCGTCTTTCAGACATCATTGGGTATCCCTTCAACTCTCCAATTAAAGAAGTTAATTCAGCATCACGTCCATAAATAATAGTTTGATTGAAATCTCGTTCATGTTCGTCCAAAGCAAATTGTTCGATTGATTCTGCAATTTTATCAATAAAGTAAGGCTCCTCACCGTGTAAAATATAAACCGGTTTAAAATCTTTATTTTTAACAGAATTTAGAATTTGTTTGAAATCCATTGGTTCAAAATTACAAAACCCGTTTCGAATATTGGGAAGTGTTGTAAAAATATCTTATTTTATATTTGTTTAAACAGCTATCTTTACAACGAATGTGATAAACAAATTAATTTTTAATTGGTTAAATAGAAAAAATTGAATGAAGCAGTTTCAAATACCTGAATTTTACAGATCACCAATTATTTCAAAAGTTAAAGCGAAAAGAAAATTGGAAGATCCGCGTAAAAAAGACTTTACGCCAACGATATTGGATTTTGGAAAAGTTCGATTTTTAATTGCGCGTCATTTTGGTTTTTGTTACGGGGTAGAGAATGCCATTGAACGGGCTTATCGAGCATTGAATGAAAATCCTGAAAAACGGATTTTTTTATTAAGTCAAATGATTCATAATCCAGATGTTAATGAGGATTTAGTATCAAATGGAATTCAATTCATTCAAGATACTTCAGGAAATCAATTGATTGATTTTCAATCTTTAACTTCAGAAGACATCGTGTTAATTCCAGCATTTGGAACAACTATAGAGATTGAAGAATTATTAATTTCAAAAGGAATCGATGTTCAAAAATACAATACCACTTGTCCCTTTGTTGAGAAAGTTTGGAATCGATCAGAAAAATTGGGGGAAACTGAGCACACTATCATCATTCATGGAAAATATAACCATGAGGAGACACGAGCAACATTCTCGAGGAGTTCACACTTCGCACCATCTATGATAATTAAGGATCTGGAAGAGGCTAAACATTTAGCGAGATTCATTAAAAATGATTTCCCTAAAGAACAATTCTATACTGACTTTGCTGGAAAGTTCTCTCAGAATTTTAATCCCGAAATTCACCTTCAAAAAATAGGGGTTGTGAATCAAACCACCATGCTTGCATCTGAAACACAAGAGATCACCGACTATTTGCGGAATATTATGATTCAAAAATTCGGTGAATTTGAAATTAAAAATCATATGGCTGACACCCGTGATACGCTATGTTATGCCACGAATGATAATCAAAGTGCAACTTTGGGATTGATGGAACACCGTGCTGATTTTGGAATCGTTGTTGGAGGCTACAATAGTTCCAATACCACACATTTGGTAGAATTAATGGAAACAAAATACCCTGTCTATTTCATAAAAGGTGAGTCAGAAATAAAATCAAAAAATCAGATTCACTTTTACGACATTCATCAAAAAAAGATTTTATCGAAAGAGAACTATACCCCTAATGAGGAACAAATTACAATTGCAATTACCTCGGGCGCTTCATGTCCTGATTCAGTTATGGATAAAGTTATTCATCGTGTTCTAGAGGTAATGAATATTTCAATCTCATTGGATGAAATAATTTCTGAATGACGAATAAGTTTCTCAATATTCTTATTGTTGAATCAGATGATCGAAATGCTGATCTCTTGACATCATCAATTTTGGGTAATGGGAATAATCCTTTGAGAGTAAAAACACTTGAGCAAGGTATTGAATTATTGAATAAAAAACCGATTGGCTTAATTCTAATTGATTTAGAACAGTTTTCTGAAAAAGTAAAATGGTTTGTTCACCAGATATATATTACCTTTCATTTTAAATCACCATGGGTAATTGGCTATGTTTCAGATGAAGTGAGTGTACATTCATCCTATTTTAATTTAAACCTAACTGATGTTTGGTTAACAGGTAGCTTTCGGTTTATTCGAGAAAAAATCGAAAATTGGAAAACTATTTATTTTCAAAAAACGAGAATTAGTGATTTTTTGATTCATTTATATCCCGATAATATCATTTCTAATTTTTACAGAAATGAATATTCAAATCCTGTAAAGAAAGATCATGCTGTAATCATGTTTATGGATTTTGTAGAGTTTTCATTTAAATCAAAAAATCTAACTGCTACTCGTGTCGCTAAAAAACTTACGAAGTACTTTAATCGATTTGATGAGATAGTTAAAAGTTATCATCTTGAGAAAATAAAAACAATCGGGGATGCTTATATGGTAATTGGAGGTGTTACTGAATCCAATCCAAATCCTGATCTACGAATGTGTCTTGCTGCTTTAGAGATAAGGCAATATATGGAAACTCAAAAATTAGTGAGTCAAGCTTTTAATAGAGATTTCTGGGAAATAAGGATTGGAATTCATTCAGGTCCTTTAGTTTCAGGTATTATTGGAAAGACTAAGTTTCATTTTGACGTATGGGGAGACAGCGTTAATATTGCTGCCAGAACGGAAAAAGCATCTCGACCAAATTCAATTCTACTTTCAGAAAAAACGGAAGGATTTGTTCGTGAATTCTTTACGTTGTCAAAAGATATGTCTATCCAAATTGCAAAGAGAGGTGGTCAGATGCAGCTTTTCGAATTGAGAAATATTAAAAAGCAGTGTGATAAAAAAGATTTACTTGAAATTTCAAATGTTGAGCGTATCGATTTTAAAAGAGCGAGAAACTTTATTGTTCATCAATTAAAAGCCTTACTTCCTGATAATTACCCTTATCATTCATTGAGTCACACACTTGATGTTGAAAAAGCAGCTATTCGATTTGCAAAAATTGAGGGCTTGTCAAATCATGAGCGAATTTTAGTTCGAACAGCAGCTCTTTTACATGATCTTGGATTTATTTCTCAATATGATCACAATGAAAAGTTAGCAGTCCAATTTGCCTATTTGCATCTGCCTGATTTTGGGTATAATGACGTTGATATTAAACTGATTGAGAAATGTATTGTTGCTACAGAGTTTGATGGAAGACCTCTGGAATTAGTAGAAAAAATAGTTTGTGATGCAGATTTGGACTATTTGGGGAGGGAAGATTATTTTGATCTAGTTGCTTTGTTAAGA
>JBIIHD010000271.1:0-3127 GCA_044236095.1 Crocinitomicaceae bacterium
TTGATACTAAGATTGTTGCTTTGTCAAATAAAAGATAAAGAAGGAGCCTGAAATTAAATTCCAAATAGAATAAAGGACCTTTATTAAAAAGAAGTTTAAAACGCTTTGTTCGGTAATTACGTCCAGTTATAGGAAGGCTAGATTTTAACTGTCTTCCAACTAACGTAACACGATAGCCCTCAGAAATAAGGAAATTACAAACTTTAGAAACTCGATTATCAGTAACTAAATCATTGGTAACAGAAACGATGACTTGGCCTTTCTGTCCCATGGAATCATTACTCTCTGATAATACCTAATCGGTTAAAGTTACGGTTATCAATTACATCCGCTTTTTTCGAGAGAGACTCAATAACTTGATTTTGAACAGAGCCTTTGAGTGTTGCTAATAATTGATCTTTTTCAACTTTAAAAGTAGTAGTTGCAGGGGCTTTTTTTGTACTATCGATTCTTACGACAAAAACTCCTGCTTTACCTTTAATAGGTTTTGTCCGTTGACCATCTTTTACTCCTGAGAAAATGTAACCAATCACTTCTGGTTCCATACCAACATTTGTTATTTGCGGATTTTTAAACGTTACATCAGCTTTGATAATCTCAACACCAACGCGCCTTGCCATATCTTCTAATGTTTTATCTACACTAATTTGGTTTGAAATTCTAGCGAACTTCTTATCCTGAATGATCTCTTCTCTCATCTTACCTTTAACATCTTCAAGATTGGGAATGCCTTTCTTTTTAATAGAGCTTAAATAAACTATGAAGTATTTGTCTTTATCCTTAATAGGTGCTGATAATAAAGTTCCTGCTTTCGCCTCGCTATCAAATGCGAATTTTAAAACTTTATCCTGAACAAAAGAAGGTAATTGTCCTCTTAATGTCGGACTGTTCTCTTTAATTTCAAAATTCCTTGCGCCATATTTTTTTTGTCTAGCTAATGTATCAAACATAGAAGATCGTTGATACAAATCTGAAATAGCATTTAATTTTGATTCAAATGTTTCAAGTAAAGAGTATGATTCATTCTCTTTAGTATCAATTGTTTCTTGACTTGACTTAAATGTTTTCGCGACTGAGGCCAAAACTGGAAGTTTAGAATCGTCTCTTTCTAGTACCTCAATGATATGAAATCCAAATTGAGATTTAACCAAACCAATTGTACCTATTGGTTGAGTAGCGCAAAACTCACCGAATTCTTTTACCATTTCTCCTTCTAAGAAATCATCAATAACTCCACCTTTTTCTTTGGATCCTTGATCTCCACTGTGTTTTTTAACAAATTCCTCGAAATTATCTTTTGTTATGAGCTTCAATAAACTATCCGCTAGGTTCTTCTGCTTGTTTGTTGCTGTCGAATCTGCTTTAGGGTCGAGATTAATCAAAACATGTCTTGCTTTAAGTTTAGAAGGAGTGAAACCTTGAACTTTGGAAACCAAAATATTTCCATTTGAAAAATAAGGGCCGACAACATCTCCAATATTCGAAGATTTAAAAATAGTATCTAAATCCATTGGATAACTTAAGAATCTATTCGCTTTGGGATGATTCATTGGAACCGCCGTTGCCTGCTTAGAAGAGGAAAATAATTTAACGTCACTGTTTTTGTAAATATAAATGGAATCATTTTTTGAGTTTTGTAATCCTGATTTAAATGCATCCATTTTTTTTCGTATGTCAATAGTATCTTGTTTTGAAGGCACAACCACAATTTCCATAGTTTTTACTTCACGAGTAGATTCGAGAATCTCATATTTTTTATCGTTTTTATGTTTTTCGTAATATTCATTTAATTCAGCATCAGACACTTTAAAATCCGCATCGTTCATATCTGAATATTTTTTAAATACCACTGAAACACTTTTTGTTTCTTTTTGAGCATAATACTCATCCTCGGCCTCAAGTGAAGTTACAAACACACCTTGGGATAAAAGATCGATATATTTTTGTCTTTTACGATTTAAAATACTTCCTGTTCTAAATTCTTCCCATTGCTTTTTAACATCGGCATTTTTTGATGTTGACATCTCCTTGATTCTTGCTTCAAGTTCTTTTTTCTTGAAAACTCCCGTGGCTGAATCAGTAAAACTTTGAGCAATTTCAGGTAAAGGAGTAAATCCATCTGTTCCGTATATGTATGCTTTGAATTCAGTTTCACTTACGTCTATTCCTAATTCTTCAAATTCTTTTGACAAAAGTTCTTCTTGAACTATGGTGTTCCAACCTTGTTCGCTTGCATTCTCTTGTTCTTGTTGAGTTAACTGATAATTAGGATTTCCTGTTTGCTGAACTTGCATTCGATATGTTTGTTCAGTAGCTCTTTGGACTGCTAAATCATATTTTTGAACATCTACTTTTTTACCATAGACAGTACCTATACCATATTCGTCTGAGCCAACACCCATTATTGATTTATAATCTGAAAGAATAAATGCCAAAAGTGCAACACCAACCAACGTAACTAACAACCAAGATTTTTCTCGAATTTTACCAATCAACGCCATAATCAAAATTTTAGGGTGCGAATATACGGAATATGATTCAATATTTGAAATAATAAGAAATAAAAAAAGGTCAGCTAAAACTGACCTTTATTACTAATTTCCTCCGCGTTTAACTCCAGGATTCACCTGAGGTTTCTGATCGTTCGGTTTTGGATTACTAGGTTTAACTTCAGGTTTTATTTGAGAATTAGGTTTTGAATCATTTGTTTTGTTCTCGTTTGGCTTAACTGGATTTACAACCGGTTTACTACCTCCCCGGGTATTTCCTCCATTATTTTGTTTTTTCTGGTTCCCATTTCCATTTCCATTTCCATTTCCATTCCCTCCAGTTCCTCCATTTCCATTCCCTCCAGTTCCTCCGTTTCCATTCCCTCCAGTTCCTCCGTTTCCATTTGTTCCGCTATTCGAATTATTAATACTTCCATTGTTATTTCCATTTCCACTATTATTGTTTCCGTTAATAATATTTAATGTATCTGAATTTGATGGGATATTTCCGTTGTTATTCGTGTTATTCTCATTTCCATTATTCGTTTGATTTCCTGAATTTGTATTTGGCTCAGACGAGGATGAATTGGATCCATTACTTGAATTATTAGGGTTACCGCCATTTGAATTTTCATCAT
>JBIIHD010000273.1:0-3113 GCA_044236095.1 Crocinitomicaceae bacterium
CGCAAACTTTAATGTCGATTCCATATTGTTTTCAGATCATCACGAGTTTACAAGATCTGATATCGAAAAAATTCATCGAAAATTTGATACCTTTGCACCATCTGAAAAGGTAATTGTAACTACTTTGAAAGATTACATGAGACTGAATGAAAAAGTTAATAATTGGGGCTTAGACGCTTATCCCTGGTATTTTTTACCCATTTCAGTTCAAATAGACAAGGATGAAGAATTTAATAGATTAATTAAAGATTATGTTGGATAAAATTAAAGAATCAGTAGAGTTTATTAGAACCAAAACGAATGTAGAACCATCGATCGGGATAATACTTGGAACGGGACTAGGTGGTTTGGTAAAAGAGATTAAAGTAATTGACACCATTTCCTATGAAAATATACCAAATTTTCCAGTATCGACGGTTGAAAGTCATTCAGGTAAATTGATTTTTGGCGAATTGGGCGGTAAAAAAGTTGTCGCCATGCAAGGTCGGTTTCACTATTATGAAGGATATTCATTGCAGCAAGTAACCTTCCCTGTTCGAGTGATGAAACTTTTGGGTATTGAAAGACTTTTCGTTTCCAATGCATCTGGTGGAGTTAATCCAGATTTTGAAGTTGGAGAAATTATGATTCAAGACGATCATATTAATTTATTTCCTGGTAATCCGCTTATTGGGAAAAATATTGATGAATTAGGTCCGAGATTCCCTGATATGAGTGATCCATACGATCCTGAAATGATTGAATTAGCTAAAAAAATTGCTAACGAAAATAATATAAAAGTATCTGTTGGAACGTATGCAGGATTGACTGGTCCAACCTTGGAAACTCCGGCTGAATATCGTTATGTTCGAAATATTGGAGCGGATGCAGTAGGTATGTCAACGGTTCCTGAAGTAATTGTTGCCCGACATATGGAAATACCATGCTTCGCTATTTCGATCATTACAGATTTAGGAGTTCCTGGAAAAATTCAAAAAGTAAGTGTACAAGATGTGATTGAAGTAGCAAGTCGTCAAGAACCAAAGATGACCTTGATTATGCGTGAATTAATTTCTAGGATTTAATTATGGATCAAGGGATTAGGGATAAATACGAAGTAGTTGTTGGTCTTGAGGTTCATGCTCAAATGCTCACAAAATCAAAGGCATATTCAAACGATTTAAACGAATATGGATCTTCACCCAACACGAACGTTAGTGTTATCTCTTTAGGTCATCCGGGTACGTTACCCATGATGAATAAAAAAACCATTGAGTTTGCTATAAAACTGGGATTGGCTTGTGGATGTGAGATTGCTCAAAATCAGTTTTTTGCTCGTAAAAATTACTTTTACCCTGATTTGCCCAAAGGATATCAAATTACCCAAGATAAAACCCCAATATGTACAGGTGGTGAGATTGTAATTAAAACAGAAACAGGAGAGGAAAAGTTGATAGGCTTGACTCGCATACATATGGAGGAAGATGCCGGAAAAAGTATTCACGATGTTGATGTTTACGATACTTTGGTAGATTTAAATAGGGCAGGGGTACCTTTGCTTGAAATTGTTTCTGAACCTGATATTCGATCTTCCCAAGAAGCTTATTCTTATTTAACTGAGGTACGGAAATTAGTTCGCTATTTGGATATCTGTGATGGAAACATGGAAGAAGGATCTCTTCGATGTGATGCAAATGTTTCGGTTCGATTGAAAGGCTCATTAGAATTTGGAACGAAGGTGGAGGTAAAAAATATGAACTCTATTCGAAATGTTCAACGGGCTATTGAATTTGAAATAATTCGACAAATCGAGGCGATTGAAAAGGGTGAATTATTAGTACAAGAGACAAGAAGTTTTGATGCCTTGAAGGGAATAACTATTTCAATGCGTACTAAAGAGGCAGCAAATGATTATCGATATTTTCCTGAGCCGGATTTACAACCTTTGCTAGTGACGCAGAGTCAAATAGCGGAAGTTAAAAAAGACATGCCGGCCTTACCTCGTGAGTTATTTAAAAAATATACAACTGAATTCGGTCTTTCTGAATATGATGCCTACAACTTAACAGATAATAAGTCCATCGCTTTATTTTACGAGGAGATAATTGAATTTACAAAGAATTATAAAGCTACTGCCAATTGGGTTATGGGAGACGTTAAATCCTATTTAAATGAAAATGGAATTGAAATTGAAAAATTTCCAATCAAACCGCAAAAAATCGCTGAATTGATACAGTTAATTGAATCTGGTAAAATATCATTTTCGGTTGCTTCACAACGAATTTTCCCTGAATTAATTAGTAATTCTAGTGAAAGTCCACTGACTATTGCGGAAAGATTAAACCTAATCCAGGATTCTGATGAGGAGGCTATTTTAGCATTTATACAACAGGTAATTGATGAAAATCCTAATGAATTAGAAAGATATCGAAATGGTGAAAAGCAACTCACCGGATTCTTTATGGGACAACTTATGAAGGTTTCCAAAGGAAAAGCAGATCCTAAAACAGCCAATATTTTAATGAGAAAGAAATTAGATTCATGAAAACAATTTTCCCCTACCTCTTAATAATTTTTAATATTCTCATTTTTTCTTCATGTTCTGAAGTTGATGAGGGAACTGTTAAAAATAACGCAACCGTTTCGGGGACCATTATTGGTGGAGAAGGTAAAACAATTTTATTATTAAGCATAAATCCTGAAGGTCGACAAAAAGAAATTTCAAAAACAGTTATTGATGCTAAAGGTAATTTCTCATTGGATTGTGATATAGAGTATTTTGATGTTTATCAACTTGCATTTGAAAAGGAACAAAAAGTTTTAGAAATTGTACTTGCGCCAAAGGATAAGCTGAAAATAAATTCAACATTCGATAAATTTGCAATTTCACCTGAAATTTCTGGCGTATCATGGGCTAAACAAGCGAGTATTTTTTACAAACTAAATAATGACTTTATTTCAAAACAAAGTTCATTTCAAAAAGAAAATCCTAAAGCCTCTCAAGTTGAAACAGATGTTTTTAGGAAATCTGTTCTCGAAGAATTGGACTCAAATGTGGTTGAATTAGTAAAAGGAAATCCAGAATCTGATTTTAATCTTGTGCTTTTTTCATTTTTAGCACCAATACAGTCTTT
>JBIIHD010000274.1:0-3109 GCA_044236095.1 Crocinitomicaceae bacterium
TTAATTTCATGACGATAAATTTCAAAATCATTATAAAAATTTACACTATATTCTTCCAGCAACGAGTGGAGCTGAAAACCAGGATGACCTCCAATTGAAAATGGCATTGTCTTGATGTCGTGATTCGTTATATTAAAAATCACATTCAACCGATTATATTCTAATTTATACGTGATCGACAATTGAAATCGAAAAGGAAATTGTTGTAGAGTTAAATTAGATTCCTTTAATGACAATGTTATTCTATCTGATTCTTGCTCAACTACATCAAAAATCAAGTCTCTTGCAAAACCATGTTGTTTCATAAAAAACACGTCTTCTTTGTAATTGAATTCATCGTTCTTCAATCGACCCACAATAGGAAAAAGTAGAGGAGAAATTCGATTCCAATGAGTTGTTCCTTTATTCCATAACATATTTTTGTCATTAACTTTATTAACCTGTTGAAGTTCTGCTCCATGCTTGGATATTAGCGCTTGAATTATGCCATTTGATAACTGAATCATCTTCCCTGAATTGAATAAATTTTACCCGGATGTGAATGAATGGAACCCAGTAATTCCATATTGAATAATAATGAATTTAGTTCATTCGTTTTTAAATCTATCGAAGCCAAAATTTGATCAAAGTGATATTTTCCATTTTTTAAGAGTAATGAAATAACCCTGTTTTCAGGGATGCTCAAATCGAGAATATCCATATTCTCCTCTATGAAATTATCACTGTAATCGACATTATTTTCTTTTTCCCAATTCAAACTATTAATGAGATCTGCTGACTCAGTAATTAATTGGGCCATATTTTTTTGAATTAGCAAATTACATCCAGAAGAATTTTGTTTGTTGATACTACCTGGAAAAGCAAATACATCTCGATTATAATCAAATGCTAACGCTGCCGTGATCATTGATCCACCTTTACATTTACTTTCTATGACAACCAAGGCGTCAGACATCCCGGCGACAATTCTATTCCTCATTGGAAAATTAACTCTATCTGGTATGGTATTTTGAGAAAATTCAGTAATCAAACCGCCACCATAATTTTGAACCATCGTTTCAGCAATTCTTTTATGTTTATGAGGATAAATTCTGTCTAGCCCATGACCTAAAACACCAATTGTTGAAAGCTGGTGATCTATTGCAATTTTATGTGCATTATAATCTGTTCCATAAGCCAATCCGCTTACAATTTGAACATTATAAGACTGTAGTCCCTTAATTAACTCTTGTGTCAATTCTTTTCCATAATCAGTTGAATGTCGAGTTCCAACGATTGAAATTATCTTACTTGGATTCGGATCAAAACTACCTTTTGAATAAATTAATAATGGCGCATCAGGACATTGTTTTAGCCTTCTTGGATAATCTGAATCAAGATAAAAATGTGTGTTGATATCGTTTTGAACAACAAATTCCAATTCGTGTTTGGCTAACTCTAAAGCTTTGGTTCTATTCAATTGAAAAAGCAATGTTAACGGAATGGACGATATTTCATGAAGATCATAAATCGATGCCTCAAAAAGTGCTTCAATGGAAGGGAGTTTGGAAATTAGAGTTCGTACTTTTTTCTTTCCAACACCACTTAAAAAAGTAGACGCTATTTGATAAAGTTGTTGTGTTTTCAATTTTTTTTACTAGTTTCGAAAGATTTAATATACGAAGAATTTGCGAGATATGTGCCGTTTCCTTCTTTTTTTTCTCCATCTTAGCCTCGTTCAATCTTTTTACAGCCAATCTACGGGATTCATTATTGATGCAAATTCCGATATAGGGATTCCAGGTGTTAAATTCATATGTTCGGATGGCACTAAAGCCATTTCGAAGAGCACAGGAGAATTTATTTTACCCATAAAAAAGTATCCTACTTGGGTAAAAGTAAGTTATTCAGAATTTTCACCTGATTCAATCTACCTTCAGAAAGATTCAGTATTTACTTGGAAACTAAGTCCAGCAATTCAAACAATGAAAACAGTTGTCATTTCTTCCAGCAGAAGACGACAATCTATTGAAGATGTCCCAATTTCAATAGAAGTATTAAAACCCGCTTTAATCGATAACAAAGGACTTGTAAATTTGGAACAAGTTGTTGACCAAAGTCCTGGCGTTTACGCCATGGATGGGCAAGTGAGTATTCGAGGAGGAGGAGGGTATGCCTATGGTGCAGGTAGCAGGGTGATGTTATTGTGGAATGGAGTCCCTATGCTCTCACCTGATATTGGCGATGCAAAATGGAATGCAATTCCGATGGAACAGACAGACCAAATTGAAATTATTAAAGGAGCATCATCCGTTCTATATGGAAGTGGCGCTTTAAATGGTATTATCTCACTAAGTGAAAAAGAAGCAAGCTCCAAACCTGAATTAAAAGTAAAAATTCAATCGGGAGTCTATGACAATCCAAAAAGAAAATCCATGCAGTGGTGGAACAGAAACCCCATGTTCTATCTTACTGACATTTATCATAGTAAAGCTCAAAAAAATTGGGGATATACAATTGGAACCAATATGTATTTAGATTCAGGATTTAGGCAAGGCGAACAAGAGAAAAGAATACGATTAAATGGGTCAATTTATTATAAGCCGCAAAAAATAAAAAATTTCAAATCGGGAATAAGCTATAATTTTCAATATCAGGATGCAGGAGTATTTGTTCTTTGGAAAAATGATTCAATGGGATACCAAGCCATGGATAATACTTTATCGCGTCAAAAAGCCATTAGATTAAATGTTGATCCTTACATTAAATATTACGATAAACGAAACAACAAACATTATTTCCGAAGCAGATATTATCTTGTAACCACAGGAAATGATCAGAATTATTACGATGCTTCTTTTGCACAAATGGGTTACTTTGATTATCAATTTCAGAAAAAGCTTGGAGAAGATAAAAATCTAACTCTTGGAATAATGAATAATAACAGTTTCATAAAGAGCTGGGTATTTAGTAATCATCAATCTCACAATTCGGCGCTTTATGGCCAATTCGAAGGTAAGTTTTGGAAGAAATTAGATTGGACTGTTGGAATGCGTATGGAGTATTATCGTTTAGATTCCTTGACACCAGATTCTCGATTCAATATCACTAACTCAACGTCAATTCCATT
>JBIIHD010000275.1:0-3107 GCA_044236095.1 Crocinitomicaceae bacterium
CAATCAGTACCAAATTTTTGAATTCGGAGAAATTGAATTAAATTCTGTTAAATCATTATTTAGAGGTATTTATTACGAAAATTATTGTCAGACAAATCAAGGAGAACTTGTACTAGTATCTTATAATCCACTTCAAAAAGGTATTAAAATTGTCATTAAAAAATAAAATTCTGAACAGAATCTACGTGATTTTCTCTCTGTCAAAGGAGACCATATCAGGGTTTCTTGAGGAGAGGTCATTTTTTCATGGCGCAGCGCTTTCCTACTATGCGATTTTTTCTATTTTCCCACTGATTTTTTTATTGATTTCGCTATTCGGAAGATTTTTAGGTAAGGAGTTTATTTTGGAAATGATTTATGATTTTTTGACCCAAAATGTGGGTTTAAAAAACTTGAATGAGATTATGGAAATAGTCGGTTCTTATAATTTGGACAAGGGCAATATATGGACAGAAATTTCAGGAATTCTCTTGGTATTGATAGCAAGTTCAGCATTTATTAATTCTTTGAAAAATAGTATTAATGAATTCTACAATATCAAGAAAACTATTTTTAAAGGAAAAAAAGCAATTAGAGTTAATTTGCTGGAAAGAATTGCATCCTTGCTTTTTTTAGCTATTTCTGCTAGTATTTTTATTGTTATTTACTTGTTCCATTCTATTGGTTTTACGCTGATTCAGTCTAGCCTTAACTCAAATAACGGAATTGAGGCATTTATTATAAATCTAATTGATTTTTGTTTTTCTATTTTACTTAATTACCTGATATTTTTATTGATATTCAAGTATTTAAATAATGCTAAAGTGCCTTGGCGTGTCGCTTCTATGGGAGCTATTGTTACTTCCATACTTTTATTTTTAGGTCAACTACTAATAAAATATTATCTGTTAAATATCTTTGTTTTAGGAACAGCAGGAATTGCAGGTAGTTTATTCATCTTCATGGCATGGGTTTTTTATTCTTCTCAAATCATATTTATCGGAGCTAAGTTTACCTATATTTTTTCAATAAGAACGGGACAAAATATTACATCAGATTAAATAGAACTTATTTACTTTTTGTTTGTTTCCTTAAAAATTAAATTTATGAAATTATTCTTTCTTACATTTTTAATAGTATCTTTTTCAGGTCTCTCTCAAACCGGTCTTGTAAAAGGAAAAGTATTAAATTCTGTTAACAATCAACCTGTTGAATTTGCTAAAGTGCAGATTGTGGACAAGCAATTCGGAGCAGTTACAGATGAAAATGGTGAGTTTGAAATTTCTAATATTCCTCCAGGTGTCTATTCCTTCAAAGCGGTAGCATCAGGATACAAGGAACAAATATTAAATGAAATAACCGTTACGAATGCACGAACTGTAACATTGGAGTTTCTATTAGAAGATCTAGTGGTTAACAAGGAGGAAATAGTTATTTTAGCTAAACCTTTTGTTTCGAAATCAGAATCGCCAAATTCCTTGAAAACATTAAATTCTACTGAAATTGAACGTTTGCCCGGAGCAGGTAGGGATGTAAGTAAAGTAATTGCTGCTTTACCTGGTGTAGCATCTAGAGCAACTTTTCGAAATGATATAATTATTCGAGGAGGATCGCCTGGAGAAAATAAATTTTATCTTGACGGAATTGAGGTGCCAAATATTAATCACTTTGCAACACAAGGAAGTAGTGGTGGACCTGTTGGATTATTAAACGTGAATTTCATTCGTGAAGTTGATTTTTATTCAGGTGCTTTTCCTTCAAATAGAGCAAATGGCCTAAGCTCTGTACTAGCATTCAAACAAAAGGATGGAAACCCAGATGCACTGATAACCAATTTCGCATTAGGTTCAAGTGATGCTGCCTTAACGTTTGATGGACCTCTTGGCAAAAAAGCAGACTTTATTTTTTCTGCAAGAAGATCTTACCTACAGTTTTTATTTGCCGCATTAAAATTGCCTATTCTACCCACTTATAATGATTTTCAGTACAAAATCAATTACAAAGTCAATAAGAATAATAAAATAACATTTATTGGTCTTGGTGCAATTGATCAATTCCAATTGAATGAGAAAGTTAATGAATCCGTTACAGATACAGCAACACGAGAATATAATAACTACATTCTAAATAACTTACCAATTCAAAATCAGTGGAATTATACCATGGGAATTAATTGGCAACACAACTCTAAAAATTCTTTTCAAAATATAGTCGTAAGTAGAAATATGCTGAATAACAGCTCTTTTCGTTACAAGAATCAAATTGAGACACCTCAAAATTTATTACTTGATTATAAATCTTTTGAAGCCGAAAATAAATTTAGATTTGAGCATACATACACAAAAAATGGTTGGCGTTTTAACGGAGGCTTAGGTTATGAATACGCTAGATATTTCAATTCAACGTATAACAATATTACAATTCAAGGACAGCCCGTGATAATTGACTATAAGTCTAATTTGTACATGAGTAAATTTGCTGGATTTGCGCAATTAAGTAAGGCTTTATTAGATGAAAAAATGAATGTTTCGCTTGGGCTAAGAACTGATTTTTCTAACTATTCGAAAAGTTTATCAAATCCGATTGAACAACTTTCACCGAGTTTGTCTGTAAGTTATAAATTGTCAAGTCAATGGGCAATCAATGGGAATATTGCTCGCTATCATCAGCTTCCATCCTACACTATTTTGGGATATAGAAATAATCAAGGTGAGTTGGCGAATAAATTGAATGATGTGAAATATATTCGAGCTGACCATTTTGTTTTGGGAACGGAATATTTAACAAAAATAAATTCTAGATTTACAGTTGAAGGATTCTATAAAAATTACAGTCGATATCCATTTTCATTGAAAGACTCACTTTGTTTGGCTAATATTGGGTCAGATTTTGGTGTCGTAGGAAATGAGGAAATTAAATCAATTTCAACAGGGAGAACCTATGGATTTGAGTTCCTATATCAACAAAAATTGTACAAAGGATTTTATGCTGTTTTAGCCTATACATTTGTTCGATCTGAATTTAAAGATAAAAATGACATTTATGTTCCTACCTCTTGGGATAGCAGACAAATTATTTCTTTTACAGGAGGAAAAAGATTTAATAATGGATGGGAATTTGGTTTTCGT
>JBIIHD010000276.1:0-3104 GCA_044236095.1 Crocinitomicaceae bacterium
TTTCTTTCTCGAACTTCTCTAAGTCCTTCTCTAATTGAGCAGCTTCGTTTGCATTTAAGAAAGATGGAAATTGCTTTGAGAGATTAACATAGAGTTTTGGGGGAGAGGGAGGGTTTGGAATTTGATCTTGAGAAAACGATATAGAAAAGAAACCAAATAAAAGGAGCAGAGTTAAATAGATTTTCATTTTTCGAGTATTTCTCATTACCAATCGCCGCCAGCACCACCACCACCAAAATCACCACCACCAAAATCACTTCCGCCGCTATCGGAACTAGACCAACTGTCAGATGAATCCCTACTTACCGAAGAATTACTAGATCCACCCAAAAAAACAGGAGTTGAAGTTGACTTATTGTTCTTACCAATTCCACTTTTAATTTCAACTTCAATGGAATTTATTATTTGTAATATTTTATCTTTAGTTAAATCATCATCAGATAAAAAACAATTTAGTTTAAAATTTTCTTCTCTCTTCTCCCTAAGATAGGTGTAGTGATTGCACCAATTATCGATTTGTCCAGTTGAGTAAGACAATACAAAAAAGTGATCAAAATTAACTAAGTCAAGTGTTTTTTTGTAATCTATTCTGTCGTAATCCTTTTGTTTTAAGAAAAGATTGAATCCTTGGATGTCATCCATTAATTTTCTTCCTTCTTTTGTGTATTTATGAATTAATTTAGCCATACAATAAAATAAAACAAATACTCCTACAGAATATAAAATCGTCAGTAAAAAGGAAAAGTTTACAAGGAAGAATATTATAGAAATTACGTGCAATAATAAACCAATTGACCAATATGCTATATTATCTATAAAATATTTGTTTTTATGTTCCGATTCGAAATCAGTTTTTAATTTTTCTATGAACAGACTGTATTTCTCATTAGATTCATTAGGAAATGAATAGGTAGTTTTTTCATTAAATAGGTTTTTTAAAATTGTTTTTTCTTCTTGAGAAAGAGTTGTGTCAGATAAATTGTTTGGATTGTATTCCTTTGTTAGGATGTTAATTTTTTCATCTCTTGAAACTGATAATATAAACTCATTTTGCTGTAATTCATTATACTTAATTTTTATTATATTTTTTTGAGCTAAACTATACAGTGCATGTTTTAAAATATTTTCACCTTTAAATTCTTGGTTTATAATTGAATTTAATAAAGCTGGTGATAAATCAGTTGGTGGTAATTTTTTTATTTTAATATTACCTTTTCTCGGATCTATCCCATGGAATAACCAACCAACCATGTAAGTAATTACACCACTAATGAAAAATAGTAGAAAAAGATAAAAAGTGATTGAAAAAGAGTATGATTCATTATAAATGGTAGGTTGATTATCTTGAGTGATTTCGATTGGTGGAGAATTAACGGTAACATTTTCTGAAGCTGAAAAATTTGATGAAGTATCAATTATGGTGGAAGGTTCCAAGGCATTCCCACCAAGACTGGAAATAATCCCATTAATACCATTATCAATCCCTTGATAGAAATCTTTAGATTTAAAGGAAGGAATTATTTGATTATCAACAATATCCTTGGTATTGGCATCGGTTAACATAGTTTCAGTACCTCTTCCTGTAGAGATAAACACTTTTCTTTTTTCAGAAGTTTTAACTAATAAAACTACCCCGTTATCCGGTTCCTTTTGACCAACTCCCCATTCGGCTCCCAGCTTTGCCCCAAATTCAGCAGGCTCCATACCACCGAAATCATTAACAATAACTACAACTATTTCATTAGAAGTTTCTTTTTTGAAATTCAGAAGTTTGTTTTCAATAGTTGCAACTTGTTCAACTGTTAGAAAATTTGAACCCGTAAAATCATTGTAATATTTTATTGGATTCGGTTTTTTTGGAATGCTTTCTACCGAACCACCACAGGCATATAAAAAAATGAGCAGTGGTAAATATTTTAGATACTTCATGCCGTAGTAACTTCGTTACTTAATTCATTGGAGTCCGAGTCGGATGAAGGAAAAAAAGCCACTAATTTTTCACTTAGTATTTTAACACTATTGCATACACCATTGAGAAAATTTGAACTTTTAAATTCATTAATCAATTCTTCTTTAGTTTTCTCCCAAAATTCAGATTCTACTTTTTCATGAATACCAATATCCCCAATTATGGCTAATTTCCGATGAGAAAAATCAAGATAGATAAGAATACCATTTCTCTCTTTTGTTTCTTGCATTTTTAATTCATGAAAAATTTGAACACCCCGCTGATAGGGATCTATTTCACATGTATTATCAATATGAACCCGTATTTCACCACTTGTCCGTTTTTCCCCTTCTGAAATTAATTCTTCAATTTGCTTTAGTTCTGTGTTTGTTAACATTTTTGAAAATTAAAATTCAACTTTTGGCGCATTTTCAGATCCTGCTTGTGCTTTGAATCCAGTTTTCTTTGGGAAGGTTTCACTATTCAAGAACATATTTGCAAAGAATCCTCTAATATTCGTGTTGTAATCTTTGACGGCCTCGTTGTATACGTCTCTTTCTCTTTTGATTCTATTTTCAGTGCCTTCCAATTGTGATTGCAATGTTGCAAAATTTTCAGTAGATCGAATTTGAGGATATGCCTCGTATGCTAAATTGATAGCGGTATTAATTTTCTTTCCTAAAACCTCCAATTGCTCTGGGTTTTTTGCATTCAAAATTTGATCGTTTATTCCAGTAATTCCAGCTCTTGCTTCTGTTACTTTTGTAAGTATTTCTTTTTCATTTTTTGCAGCTCCTTTTACTGTTTCAACGAGTTGTGGCACCAAATCAGCTCTTCTTTGGTAGGCCGATTGAACATTTGCCCATTTTTCATCCACTTTTTCTTGAAGTGAAACTGCCTTGTTGTAAATGCTTATGTAGGTAAAAAAAATAATTGCAATGATTCCTACAATTGCTCCAATGATAATATACGATCTTTTCATGTTAAATAATTAATTATCACAAATGTAAGTGAATTAAAGTTTCTCTGTTTGAATTAATTCTTAACAAACTATAAAATCTTACAAATTGTGGCGGAAGGAAAATTCCTTGGAATCATACGTGTTATCAAATAAATGCGGGTAGTATTTTTGCATTTCTAAGTTCATTAATTCCAT
>JBIIHD010000278.1:0-3103 GCA_044236095.1 Crocinitomicaceae bacterium
GACGTCAACATTTTTGCCAGATGTCAATCCCCATCTCGTCAATAGGCGGTGAATGTGCGTATCCACAGGAAAAGCAGGGGTTCCAAAAGCTTGTGACATGACTACAGATGCAGTTTTGTGTCCAACTCCTGGCAAAGCTTCTAATTCTTCAAATGATTGTGGTACTTCACCTTGATGTTTATCTATAATAATATTTGAAAGATCAAAAATTGCTTGTGACTTTCGTGGCGATAATCCACAAGGCTTGATGATTTCTCTTATTTCCTCAACCGACAATAAAATCATATCAGACGGAGTGGCGGCCCTTGAAAAAAGTGTTGGTGTTATTTGATTTACGCGTTCATCCGTGCATTGAGCAGAAAGTAAAACCGCAATCAACAAAGTGTAAGCATCTGAATGATTTAATGGAATAGGAGTTTCAGGATAAAGCATTTCTAGTTCCTCTATTACGTATTTTGCCTTTTCTTTTTTGGTCATGCATTGATAAGTTTAAATTTTAATCTAATTTGGGATCTTTTGTAATAAAAGTAGATATTGGGTATAAGCTCCAACGAATAAAATATGAAACTGTTTTGTAAATCATTGATGTTTATTTGTTAATGATAACAAAAAATGTATCTTTATTGTGTAAATATGTGAATTATGACATGGCTAAAACCTTTATTCAATTTGAAATTAACAATAATCCTTTTTAGTTGCACGTTCAGCTCTTTAATTTCTGCTCAAACCCCATCGGAGAGAATTAGTGAAATCAAAAGAATGTATAACGAAATAATGGGGCTTGGAGAACAAAATTGCATTGAAAATTCAATGATAGACTACATAGATGTTGGTGGAGAGATGTATGAAATGGAACAACAGGCAGCGTCTTGTTTTGTCAATTATAAGTATGGGATAAACAAGGGAATTATTAACGATTGGGAGTATACAGGTGAAATTTATGCCTATTATTTTCAGGGTAATTTATTTTTTGTTTACATGAAGTATTACGACGTAGCCTTCGAGGGAGAATTAAGGTTTTATTTTTATGAAAATGGTGACATTGTTCAAATTCTTCAGAAAAACAATGAGAATGGTGAGGATTTAAGTTTAGTTCCCAATACCAAGGTTGAAGACGAAGAGTTAAAAAATAGTCTGATAATGAATCTTTATTCTGATTTGGAGAAATTACAATTAATATTAAACCAAGACTAATTTTTGTTTAAAGAGATGGAATTTCGTACGAGCAAATATTTTTTAATTCATTTCATTTTTATTGCTGTTTTCTCATGTACTTCAAATCAAATTGACAATAAAATATCAGCCAAAAAAACAGCTTCACATTTTGATGATTCACTTTATAGTCTTGTAAAAAAAGATAAGTCATTAAATCGATTTAACGAAAGTATTGGCAAGCTCAAAAATGATTCATTAAAAAATAATTTGATTTCTCAACGCCGCAAAATGTATCTAAATTTTTATTCCTTTCAAGAATTAAAGGTTCAACATGAGGAGGTTCTGAAGAAAAATCCTTGTTATGCACCATTGATTACTAAACTAGATAGGATAAACAACAACAGTTTTACGCTCAAGGATCTTTTAAATAGTTCTTTTGATTCCAAAGATTACAGAGCAAATAGGTTTATTGTTGCAGACTTCAATACCTTGGATGAAAATGGAAATTGCAAAGGTTGTAATGAAGAGTTTCCGAATATTTTTAAATTAACTGAATTGAAGTTCTTGTTTGAAGAACTTGACAAAAACAATATTGATCCACTTGAACTTGATTCAATTAAGATTTGGATAGAAACTCAAAATGAGGTGAAAAAAGAAAAATTGGATAAGGAATTAAAATTTTGGGTGAATTTAATGGATCAAGTTGAGTCATATAGAACGGAGCCTCAAAAAAGGAATCCAACAATAAAAATAGGAAATACCGAGTATTGCATTGGACAGAGACTTTGTTTGTGTGAATTAACAAGTGATACAATCGTCAAAGTTGCTCAATTTATTACCTCCTCAAAAAATTCAATCTATTTTCAAGGAAATCAATACGATTATGACAGCCAACCTAGGTACTATGCTCCTATGAACCATCTCACATCAAGGTATTGGGATGACAATCTCAATTATACAGATTTAGATAAATTTCATGATGATGAAATGGGATTTGCAAGTCAATATGTAATACTGTTTAACGGAAAAACACCTCTCCCTAATTTTATGCATATCACTCCAGATAAGGCTTATCCAGGTGCAATGGGCTATGTAAATGGTATACATGAGTTTGTAGAAGGAGGAAGGGCTTATATGGGAGCTCCGAAGAGTTTGGGTTGTGTTAGACTTTTCGATTATACATCAAAATTTATTCGATGGTGGACTCCAGTTAATGCTAAAATGTTTATTTACTACGAGGATAAAAGATACAAGCAAACTCCTCCTCCAAAGTCTTGAAATTTGATTTATAGATTTTATTCATAAGTATTCATAGAATTACTTTTTCTAAATCTGCATAAAAATTATAATTTTTACTGAGCAAAATCAGTGTTTAAGTGTTAAGTATTTTATAGCTTTGTTAAAACTAAAAATTATGAAAGAAATTAGTTTGGTTGAATTAGAAAAACGTTTCCAAGATAAGGTTGATGCTGAAATTCGTATTGAACCAAATGATTGGATGCCAGAAGAATATAGACGAACTTTAATCCGTCAAATTTCTCAACATGCTCACTCTGAAGTAGTCGGAATGTTACCAGAAGGAAATTGGATTACGCGCGCCCCAAATCTTCGAAGAAAGGCAGTTTTGTTAGCTAAAGTTCAAGATGAGGCAGGTCATGGATTGTATTTGTATAGTGCAGTTGAAACACTTGGAGCAGATAGAGAACAAACCATTGATGATTTACATTCTGGTAAGGCAAAATACTCTTCGATTTTCAATTATCCAACGCCCACTTGGGCAGATATGGGTGCAATTGGTTGGTTGGTTGATGGTGCTGCAATTATGAATCAAGTTCCTCTTTGTCGTTGTTCATACGGACCATACGCCCGAGCAATGGTTCGTGTTTGTAAAGAAGAATCTTTTCATCAACGTCAAGGTTTTGAAATAATGACTGTTTTGGCGCAAGGA
>JBIIHD010000277.1:0-3103 GCA_044236095.1 Crocinitomicaceae bacterium
AGCGTAAAAACATATTTAATCGCTTACAAGCTGAATTTTGAAGTGGATTAGAGATATGCTTCTCGCTCCTTCGTTCATGTTCCGATTCTAGAAACTTATCTCGAAAATTAATTAATCTTCCTTTAATTCCCGGATATTCAATGTGAGCTTTGAATGCAGACTCTAGGCCTTTGTAGTTAGTGTATAAATTTTGCAGTGAACGAATGAAAAAATCTAAATCATGAACATTAAATGTTCTATGAACAAAATTGTGTAACTGCTTTGGAGAGCCATAACCCATTACAAAATCAAATGGTTCATTTTTCATTAATTCAATGAGTTTTTCACCATTCGATATTATACTTTTTCGATTGCCCCATGCAATTGTAGCTATTAAAAAACCAACGATTTCTTGATCCTCTTTTTTTGAAAAAAGGTGCACCAATTTCAAAGGATCGTCTTTTAAGAAGTCGAGGTTTTCGTATTGATTTGCTTTGAAATCTAGATATTCCTTAAGTTCATCGAAATCCATTTTGTTAAGATTCCAACAAACCGTCTGTAATGATAATTTTTCGGTCAGCCATATTGGCCAGAGACTCGTTGTGAGTGACAATAACAAAAGTTTGTTTCAATTCGTCTCTAAGAAAAAAGAATAATTCATGTAATTCTTTGGCGTTCTTACTATCTAAGTTTCCTGAAGGTTCATCAGCGAAAATTAATTTAGGATTATTGATCAATGAACGACAAACTGCAACACGTTGTTGTTCGCCACCAGAAAGTTCGCTCGGTTTGTGAGAAGCACGATCTTGCAATCCAAGTAAACTAAGAAGTCGTAGACCTTCTTTTTTTGCATCAGCCATAGGTAAACCTTTTATCAAGGCTGGTAGAATAGCATTTTCAAGTGCTGAAAATTCAGGTAATAACTGATGGAACTGAAAAATGAAACCTAAATGCTGATTACGAAAAGCCGCCAATTTTGTCTGATTTAGTTCGAAAGGGTTAATGGAATCTATTGTTAATGTTCCGTTGTCAGGAGTGTCAAGTGTGCCCAAAATTTGAAGAAGTGTAGTTTTTCCTGCCCCGGAAGAGCCAACGATAGAAACAATTTCTCGATCATTGATATGTAAATCAATCCCCTTTAAAATTGAGAGTTCTCCAAATGATTTCTTTAGTCCATCTGCAATTAGCATAAATTACTTTTCAATTTTTAGTGAATGCCCCATTTTATCTCGCTTGGTTTTCAAATAGGATTCATTATGTCGATTACTTTCTATTTCTAATCCAACATTTTCAACTATTTCTAAACCATAACCGATTAATCCGGAGCGTTTTTTAGGATTATTTGAAAGTAATCTCATTTTTTTAACGCCTAAATCTCTTAGGATTTGAGCACCAATTCCATAATCTCGTTGATCACCTTTAAAACCTAATTTGATATTCGCTTCTAGTGTATCCAAACCTTCTTCTTGAAGCTTGTAGGCTTTTAATTTATTCATTAAACCAATACCTCTTCCTTCTTGATTCATGTACAAGATAACACCTTTGCCTTCTTTTTCAATGATTTCCATAGCTTTATGCAATTGCGGTCCGCAATCACAGCGACAGGAGCCAAAAATATCTCCGGTCAAGCAAGAAGAATGAACTCGAACTAAAACTGGTTCGTCTTCCGTCCAAGTCCCTTTTACAAGAGCAAGATTATCTTGTCCACTTGTTTTTTCTTTATATGCAAATAGCTGAAAATCACCTAATTCAGTCGGCATATGAATATCAACAATTCGATCAATTAATGATTCATTTTTGATTCGGTATTCAATTAAATCTGCAATGGATACAATTTTAAGATCGAATTTTTTAGCTATTTCAAATAATTGTGGCAATCGAGCCATCGTTCCGTCTTCATTCAAGATCTCAACGATCACTCCAGCCGGATCAAATCCTGCAAGTCGAGAAAGGTCAACAGCGGCCTCTGTATGTCCCGCTCTTCGCAAAACCCCACCATCTTTAGCTCGCAAAGGGAAAATATGACCAGGTTTGCCTAATTCGTTGGGGTTAATTTCAGGATCAATAAGTGCAAGTATTGTTTTCGAACGATCACTTGTGGAAATTCCTGTTGTACAACCATGACCAATGAGATCAACTGAGACGGTGAAAGGAGTTTCATAGGTAGCTGAATTTTGTTGAACCATCAGATTTAATCCTAATTCCTCACATCGTTTTTCAGATAAAGGAGCACAAATGAGACCTCTTCCATGTGTCGCCATGAAGTTTACAACCTCAGGGGTGGCGTTACGCGCTGCAGTTAAAAAATCACCTTCATTTTCTCTGTCTTCGTCGTCCACAACAATAATCACTTTTCCAGCCTGAATATCAGCAATTGCTTCTTCGATTCTATTAAGTTTGAATTCCTCTGCCATAATTAATGCAAATGTACGATAATATTAAATGTGTAAACGAAATTTACAATACGTGGCTTCTAATTCTAAGCCGAATAAATAAGCATTTTGTTTTTATTGTTTCAGGTTTACTTTTTACTTTTACCGACATGGAAAAAACTACAATTAAGCAAATTACAAATTATCTAGAATCGTTAGTTCCTTTGTCAACTCAAGAGTCTTATGATAATTGTGGCCTTTTGGTTGGGGATTATAATCAAAAGGTTAGTAATATTCTAGTTTCATTGGATTGCACGGAAGATATTGTTGATGAGGCGATTCAAAAAAAATGTGAGTTAATTATTTCTCATCATTCTATTATTTTCAAAGGATTGAAACAAATTAATGGCGGTGATTATGTGCAACGTATTGTTACCAAATGCATTCAAAACAACATATGCATCTATGCAACTCATACCAATCTAGATAATTACAGATTTGGAGTAAATTATGAAATCAGTAAAAGAATTGGATTGAATAAGACGCGCATTCTTGAGCCAAAATCCCAGTCTCTATCGAAATTAATGGTATATATTCCGAAAGAATATGTGGAAAAAGTAACGGATGCTATGTTCGAAGCAGGGGCTGGTCGAATTGGAGATTATTCGGAATGCCATTTTAAATCTGACGGAGAAGGAACTTACAAGCCGAATGAACTGGCAAATCCGTTTGAAGGGAAATCAGGAGAACGA
>JBIIHD010000279.1:0-3101 GCA_044236095.1 Crocinitomicaceae bacterium
GATCATTCTGTACAATTCAGGAATTTCATCCGGTGAATCTTGAAGATCAGCATCCATTGTTATCACAACATTTCCAGTAGCCAATTGAAAACCAATCTGCATGGCGGCGGATTTTCCATAATTTCGTTGAAATTTAATTCCTTTCACACAAGAATCTTGGGATGATAAGTTTTCAATTACAGACCAAGATTTATCCTTACTTCCATCGTCGATAAAAATTAATTCATAGGTTAATTCATTTTCATCAACTACGCGTTTAATCCAATGATATAACTCTGGGAGAGATTCATCTTCATTAAACAAGGGAATTACAATAGATAAATTTAAAATCATCGAAATTTATTACCGCTAAATTAAGGATAAGGTTTCATAAGAATATACAGAATTCATTAATTCTTCATCAATTTATAACTATTCCCGTTATGTTGAATAAAGTAGATTCCGTTGCTCAAATGCACTAAATCAAATAATTCAGACTGTTCCTCACAAACAATTTCTTTTATAACGATTCCATTAAGATCTACAAGTTTTAAGTATTCTCCGATTTTCAAACCATTGATTGTGACATTCTCATTGGTTGGGTTAGGAAAAAAAGATAATTCAGAGTTATTGATTTCTAAATTTGAAGAGATGTTGTAGTCTGTAATCGAAAATCTATCGAATGAAGCCTCAGTCACATTAATGTTTGGCGCTAAGTCAGATATGTAAACCATCAACTGAAGGTTGCTCCCTAAAGGTAATAGATCCGAAATTGAAATACTTCGGGATGTCCAGTTCATTGAATTTGAAGGGGGAATGATTTGATCGATTAAAATTTGATTACTACCAGTCAATAGAAAAACTTTTAAAGTATCGTCTCCTGCCATCGGACCATGAAAACAATAATTGGCAATGTCATAATTAATATGTGGTGAAGTAAATCCATTTACGTTAAATTGTGGTGATAAAAGAGTTGTGTATCCATTGTCAACATCATCGAAATCAGGGTCTAAATTGGGATTATTTCCAGTAACAAAGGCATAATTACCACAGTCGTAATTTGCGTCAATATTTGGAACGGTATTATTGGTAGGATTCGGAATCGCTCGCTCCCAATTTCCGGTTTCAGCGTTTGCGACAACAGTCCAACCAAAATCGAATTCAAAATCATCGTAAAATCCTTTTTCTAATTCAATAATTAAAGTTGTTGTATTTTCCGTAATTGCCGAATCAAAACAAGCCGTGATGTATCCCCATTTACCCACTTGAATTTTATAAATATCGCCATCTTGGTAAAACAATGTAAGACTTTCTTGACCTATGGCATTGGTCACTCCGATATGCTCGATTAATGGGTGTATTAATTTTATTTGCGCATTTGAAACGGGAGTAATTCCTCCAGCCTCATAAACTTGAATGTTCAAATTGAATGGTGGAATCGGTATTAGTTGGGTTGAAAGGGTAGAAATTTGACCTTGATTTAATTGAACCGTTTCTGTTTTTGGATAATAACCAACTTTTTGGAAAGTAACGCTGTAAGTTCCTGTGCCGAAAACACCTGTTTTATATTCCCCTAACACATTGGTGTTTTCGATTTGATCATTCGTGGTGATTTGAACTTTCACACCAGAAAGAGCTGCACTAGTATTTGCATCTGTAACGATCCCTTCGAGGTAAGATGCTTTTTGATAATTTGGACCTAAAATAAAAAGACCTTGAGTAATATCTGCGGCTAATATTGTTCCCGAAGGTAAAAATGGGTAAACTCCCCAACATCCATCATAACTTATAGTTTGTCCCGGGTAAGTATCAAATTGTCCCACTTTGATAACGTTATCTGGATTTGTGATATCATGAATTGTTACACCATCTGAGTAATAACTTGTAATTAAATAATCTCCTTGGACGTGGGTATTGTGAGGAATTACGCCTGAGCCTGGAGAATTTTGAGTTCGGTCAACTTCGTAAATATTTGTTGGGTCAGTAATATCATATACACCGATAAATGCACTTGAAACCTCGTCTGTCGTATAAACGTACTTTCCATTTTCAGATGGCCAAATGTTATGAGTGAAGCTACTCGGTGTTGTTTTCGTTCCTAACAAAACTGGATTAGATTTATTTGATACATCGATTAAACTAAAAAAACCATCATATATGTGCGCTGCATACAACGTATCATTTCGCGCGAATCCATCATGTATGTACCAATTGTCAAAAATACCAACTTCAGTAGGATTCATTGGATTTGATTGAATATCCAATATAATTGCACCACCATTTCCTCGATTGGCTCCAAAAATATAGGCATAACCATTTTCATCAATAAAACAAGTATGAGCAGATTGCCATGAACTAGCAGATGGTCCCGTGTACAAAGTGGTTGTTAAATTTGTTGATTGAGGTAAAGGGGTTAAATCAATGATTTGCAGACCATCTTCAGCTTCTGTTGTAATGTAAGCGTAATCGCCGTAAACACAAGGATCTCTCCAAATGGACTCGGATCCAGGGAGCCAAAACACTTCCATTGGATTTGCCGGATTTGTTACATTGACGATTGAAGTTCCTTTAGATGTTCCGACAATGGCATATTCATTTTCGAATTCATCCACATATCCCCATACATCGTTCAAATTAGCCCCATGAAGTGTTTGATAATTAATGTGAGAAAGTGAATCGATATTTAATTGGGAATTAACACTTGGTTGCAAAAACACTATGATAACGAATAGAATAATTGATACTAAAACGGATTGTTTTTTTTTCATAGTATAAAAATTGCGGCCATAATAAATAGGAGAATAATTACCAAATATTGCCATACATCAGGAAAATATTTTGAGATTAAATCTTTGAAATTCACATTTAAAATTACAAATAAATAGTAAGAAAAGTTTATTCATTTTGCGTTAAAAGTTAAAATCTCAATAAAAACAAAATGGCCATCAGTTCGATGACCATTTGAAAACTAAAAAAAAAATTAGAAAAAATTAGTACTTAATAATTCTATCTGTTCCAAGTAACTGTTCATTTGATTTAATTTTAACCAAATAAATTCCATTTGATAATTGATTTAAATGTAATTGTTGTTTATTCGAAATCGTTCCATTCATTAATATTTT
>JBIIHD010000280.1:0-3100 GCA_044236095.1 Crocinitomicaceae bacterium
GGCGAAACCATGATATGATCTAAAACATCCCATTCATTTTTATAGCGATGCGTGCCTCCAAATTCACCACTAGCTTTACTAATCATAGGATTTAACTTTGCCGAAATGATTTGAGGAGCTTTATCCGTTGGGTGGTCATTCAAATCTCCCATAAATACCATTTTGGCATTTGGATTAACTTTCAAAACAGAATCAATAAAGGCTCTTGCGCTTTCAGCGGCTTTAATTCGTTTGGGCTCACTGTCATCTGATCTTCTGCTAGGCCAATGGTTAACTAACGCAAATAATGTATCTTTTTTAGCCAAAAATTTAGCCCACACAATATCGCGTGACTTAGGTTCAGTGTCACCAGGTAATGTAAATCGAATTTTTCCAGAATTCAATACTGTTAACTTCGACTTATTGTATATAAATCCAACATCGATTCCTCTTGCGTCCGGACTGTCATAATGAACAGTTCCGAACGTAGAGAGATTTTGATCGCCGGAAATAAGCGCTTTCAAAACATTCTCATTTTCAATCTCACAAAATCCAACTAACATTGGATAGGATAAGTCTCCTAAAACTTTCCGAATGTGATTTAATTTTTCTTCATAACGTTCTTTAGTCCACTGGTATTTACCTTCTGGGAGAAATTCAGAGTCATCGTTTGGACCATCTTCTATGTCAAAAAGATTTTCAACATTATAAAAAGCGATAGATTCAGACTTTTTCTGACTTACAGCACATCCGATTGTTAAAAAAAGGAGCGTTGAAAAAAATATAATTTTCATTCAAATTTATTTAAGTGTAATTCCTACTGGGCAATGATCTGAGCCTAAAATATCGTTGAGAATAAATGCTTCTTTCACGCTAGGCATGTACGATTCACTCACTAAAAAATAATCTATTCTCCAACCAATATTTTTTCCACGTGCTCCGGCTCTGTAACTCCACCAAGTATATTTTTGTTCTTCGGGAGAAAAATGTCGAAAAGTATCGATTAAGCCATTTGAGGTAAAGGCATTCATTCCATCAATTTCTTCTTGCATATGCCCAGCAGCTTTATTATAATTTTCTTTAGGTCGAGCCAAATCAATGGATTTATGAGCCACATTGAAATCTCCGCAAACAAGCACTGGCTTTAGTTTTTCTTGTGTTTTAAGGAAATTCAAAAAATCTCGATCCCAAGTTTGCCTGTATCCAAGTCTAGCTAACTCACTTCCCGAATTTGGGACATATACATTCACCAAAATAAAATCATCGAATTCTGCACAAATCGTTCTTCCCTCTTTGTCATGTTCTTCAATTCCAATGTGATAAGTAATCTTGTTCGGTTTTTGTTTGGTAAGAATAGCAGTTCCTGAATACCCTTTTTTATCAGCCTCATGTGCAAAAACATGGTAATCTGACAAAGATGCGACTGTTTCTTTTACTTGCTCTACTGTAGCTTTGGTTTCCTGCAAACAGATAATATCTGCATTAACCGATTGCATATCTTGAAGAAAAGATTTTCCGGCAATTGCGCGAATTCCATTTACGTTGAATGAGATAAGTTTCATTGATTTCAAAAAGTTTTTAAAATTAGTAAAAACCTTCCATTTCAAATAGAATCAAAATAAATTAATCTTTCAATGGAATTTTAAAAGATACCCCACTTAAAAAAGTTCCAAAATGGGTTGTTTTTGCATGATTTGCAATATAGGATAAATCCAGTTGTAAATTGTTTGAAAGATGATACGTAAATCCAAAATCATAACTAAACTCTTGACTGGATGATTGCAAATCAAAATAATTAAAATTCTCTACGAATACATTCATTTTTTTTGATAGCTGAAAATTGAAACAAGTACTTTGGTTCATGAAATGTTGTTTTGATGTTACAAAGTGAATGTACCCCAAATTATAATTAACAGAAAACCATCTATTAACATTGGAATGAAATAATAATTGACTTTCCCACAATAAGTTAACTAGCTTAAGTTGAGATTTAGTTGAAATATTATAATATGAATTCAAAATAAATGCTGATTCAGGTCTCCATTTTTTCTCTTTACAAATCTTTTGTTTAATACCTAAAGAGGCTACCAAGGGATTTACCTCTGTAACCTTTTGCATTAAACTCCAACTTTGAGGAAATGTAGAAGAAGCCAATCTCAACTCTGTCATCTTTAAAATTCGTTTCCGTAACATGACGCTTGGATACAACAAGTCTTTTGTTTGGGTCTTTTCTGAAAATCCGAGCCCACTTTCTATGAAACAAGATTTTTCAGGAGCGAGATAGGGACTATCTGCAATTCCGGGTCTGTCAAAAATCAAGGGTAAATCCTGACTTTTCAGTTCAAAACTCACCCATGATAGTAGAAAGAGTAGGAAATGGCGCATCAGAATAGAAAAGTTAACTGAATTCCCAATAAAAAATGTCTACTTGATCTTGATCCTGTTATCGGATTCTTGAAATTATTTTTAATTCCTAAGTCCATAATCAAAGAACCTCTGAAAAGATTTCCACCAGGGGCATTTACATCCAACCCGGCACTTAATCGAATGGGGAAATCAATAGCATGGAAATTTTCCTTGTATGAAATCGGGGTATGGAATCCATCATCCACACTGTACCATTTTCTTAAAACTTTACGATGATACATGGGAATAATTCCTAATCCAAAAATCATCCTGCTATTTTTTATAATTTCTTTATTCGCTCTGTAGTAAAAAACAACAGGTACTTCCCAAGACTTAATATTGTGCCTCAATCGTCCTGTTGAATCCGGATTTCCAACAGAATTATCATAGTCAGGTGTAATAATTCCCGTTCCTCTCATTTGTATACCAGCTTGGATTGCCATGCCCCAGTTTTCATTGAAAAAGTAGTTGTAATCCGCATGTAGTCCTAAACCAGGTTTCAAAAAAGTTGAATCTTTTAAATCATAAAATCCAACCCAAGAATTATTAAAAGAAAAACCAAGCAATTCTTCCTTCAAAAACATATTTTTTTCAAGGTTGGTTCTAGATTTATTTTCTTGAGAAAAACAAATCAATACTTGAAATAAAATAGCAACTAATAAAGTGTGTTTTTTCATTTTAAAGATTATTAAGATCTATACCAACTTTAAAATTG
>JBIIHD010000281.1:0-3099 GCA_044236095.1 Crocinitomicaceae bacterium
CAATTTAAAAAGTACAATTGAATACGGTTTACAAAAATACAAATATTTTCAAAGTGTCAAAAAAACACTTAATTGAACCTCAATTCCTTCGTTTTAAATAGTACATTTATCCAATGAAGCAAAAGAAAATATTTCTCACTGGTAGATGGAGTAAGCTAGCTATGTTTAACTATGTCATTGATCCTGAATTATTAAAGCCATTCATTCCAAAACACACTGAACTTGACATTTGGGAAGATCATTGTTATGTGAGTTTGGTTGGTTTTTTATTTGAAGATACTCGACTGAAAGGCATACGCGTCCCTTGTCACTCCACTTTTGAAGAGGTAAATCTTCGCTTTTATGTCAAACACCATGATGGTACCGAATGGAAACGTGGGGTTGTCTTCATCAAAGAAATAGTTCCAAAGCCTGCAATTACCTTTGTTGCCAATTTGTTTTTTAATGAACATTACGAAACAAGATCCATGACCCACGAATGGATTAAAGACGAAAATCGATTGAATATTATTTATTCTTGGAAAATGGAAAAATGGAATTCCATGAAAATTCAGCTAGAAAATAAACCTTTTCCTATTCATAAGAATAGCGAAGAAGAATTTATTACCGAACATTATTGGGGTTACACCAAAATTGACGACAAATCTACATTAGAATATCAAGTAGAACATCCGAGATGGAATTTACTACCGGTAAAAAACTATGAGTTATCGATTGATTTTGAGGAGAATTATGGAAGTCAATTTGCTTCATTAAATTCACTTTCTCCACACTCCGTTTTTGTGGCAGACGGATCAGAGGTAATTATCCGCAGTGGACAAAAAATCAATTAATAGGTTTCGACTCCCTTCAAGTCTATTTTGATGTACTTCTTGGGATCGACTTTCTCTCCTTCTTTTTCAATTTCATAGTGCAAATGAGGCCCTGTGGACCGTCCCGTGCTTCCAACCAATCCAATGAAATCGCCTTTTTTAACCTCGTCTCCTTCTTTTACATTAAATCCACTCAAATGAGCGTAACGAGATTTAAAACCATATCCATGATCTATCACAATGCAATTTCCGTAGCCATCATCTGAACTGGAAATTTTATCGATGATTCCTGTTCCTGAGGCATACACTTTTGTTCCGGTTGGCGCTGAAATATCAATTCCCTTGTGCATTTTCATGGTGGAGTCGATTGGATCTTTACGCATACCAAAACCAGATCCAATACGCTCTAAGTCAGAATAATAAATTGGACAAACAGCGGGAATGGACTCCAACATCGTTTCTTTGTCTTGCGCAACGGCTAAAAATGTTTCCAGGAATTTATTTTGCTTTGTCAATTTATTGGTTAAATAAGTTGCACGTTGTTCCATTTCACCGAAAAGTGAAGCTGATTTAAAGTTGGGCTTTTCCATTTTTTCGATGACAAATGCCTCTCCTTGCGGAAGATCTTCTACATCAACTACCGCATTGAAAAGAGAAGTATGCGACGAATCAAATTGATTGACATGTTTTTCAATCACAGTTAGTGCTTCATCGAGTTTCTTGGCAGTTTCTAGTTGAACGGCAATTTCGGATTTTAACTTGTTCTCCGCCTTTTGAATTTCATCCAACTTTTGCGAATAATGATTTTGCGTTAAATTGTGTGTAAACCAAATCGATAAGGGAAATAAAGCTACTGCGAGATACGTTTTTGAAAATTTAATTTTTTTACGTTGTTTTTTTTCTGTTTCCTCCATGAATCAATTGAAATTGGAAACAACCATACGAATGGTTCGAAAAAGAGGTTACGTTCTTAGCGTTTCATAGCGCGATCCATTTCTCGGCGATCGTCTTTTTCTTTGAGATCTTCGCGTTTATCGTGGAGTTTTTTACCTCGTGCACACGCAATTTGCACTTTTAGCCAACCTTTTTCAGACAAAAACAACTTGAGCGGTACGATTGTATTTCCTTTCACTTTCAAGAATTTCTCGATGCGATTCAATTCTTTACGATTCAAAAGCAATTTACGATCTCCGCGTGTTTTGTGTGTGTAAAACGATGCATTTTCATACGGAGCTATGTACATGTTGCGAATCCATAGTTCACCTTCGCTCCAAACGCAATAAGATTCAATGATACTAGCCTTGCCGTTGCGAATACTTTTTATTTCTGTACCCGACAAAATTATACCTGCGGTAAATTCTTCCTCAATGAAATACTCAAAGCGGGCGCGTTTGTTTTTGATATTTACCTCGTTGGAAGACACTCTTAATCTCTAGGGTACAAAGGTAGGGAAGAAAAGAGAAACATGGGAGATTATTTTTTTGCGGTTTTATCTCCAATGTAAATAGTATTCTAAACAAAATAATAACCATAAAACAAAATATACAGAAATCGTAATTGCAGCTAAAATTAAAAATCTTTTATCACGCAATTTGAAGCCATAAAATGATTTATTATTTCTAACTATTTTATATCCGTATAGAAATAATACAATACTCCATATTAAAATAATAATAAAAAATTCTAAATGTAGATCCGCGACTCTTGGGTTATCTCTAATAAAATAAATAAAACTTATTATTAATAAACATGAAATAGAAATGGCCTTAATGATAGTTTCATGTTCTAAAAAAATTGTTTTCAACGAAACACTTTCTTCCTCAAAGTTATTGTCTGCTTTATTATTAGTAGATTCAAAAATCGTTTCCTCCTGATTTGAGTTCTCTAATCTAGTTTTATCATTTTTATTATTTCGATTTTTTGCAGTTGTATTAGATTTTGTACTCTTACTTTTTTGAGCAGGCTTGGCTATTTTAAATATAGATAACCACTCCTCACAACTTTGAAAGCGTTCATCTTCAATTTTAGCTGTAGCTTTCGCAATTTGCTTATCCCAGAAAGTATGAGTCGAAGGCAAGGGATCACGCAATATGGAAACTTGAATTTCGGGAATGGAAAGCGTATTTTTATCAAAAGGATAATTACTAGTAACCATTTCGTACAAAACCACTCCTAATGAATAAATATCAGATCGATGATCTACATCCTTGGTGCTTTTGATTTGCTCGGGACTCATGTACATAGGCGTTCCCATTTGAGTCCCAGTTTCGGTTGCTCCTAATGCATT
>JBIIHD010000016.1:0-10047 GCA_044236095.1 Crocinitomicaceae bacterium
AAAATAAATTTCCTTAATAATTAGATTAGAATCAGTTGTGGTAGAGAATGTTAATCCTAGAATTATTCCCATTACAAAAACTATTACGGTTGAAATCATTGATAACAATGTAATCGTTAATATTTTCGATAAAAGAAATTCTTTCCGACTTAATCCATCAATTATGTTTTGCTTAAACATTTTCGTTGTGAATTCATTTGAAATCGTGAAAATGATGATTAATCCTAAGAAAATTTTCAATAATGCTGTAAAAAAGGTAAGAAAATTCCAAATTTGAGGAAAGTCTAATAACCCTTGTTCTCGAATAGCAACCTTAATTCCGATTAATGGGATTGTATCAATTGAGCAAAATAAGGTAAATCCAATTACCAAAATAAAGTAAATGCTTGAGAATAAAATTACCGGGAAATAAGAATAGTTTTTAAGCCATTCAATTCTGATCAAACGTTTCATTGGTTTTGTTTTACAAGTTCTAAAAATTGTTCCTCAAGTGTTTCTTTTTCTTTGGAAAGATGTGACAAATAAATCCCCTTATCAACTAAGTTTTTATTTAACTCCGCTGCACTTACATCTTGATTCATGTAAGCGATAAGGCGACCAGAATCAATTTTAATGTCATCAATAAATGTTATGGTTCTGAGTTCTGTTTTCAGTCTGTCCATGTCCGATGATTCTAAGACAAAATATCCATTTTTTGATGTCATGGCACTCACTTCTCCACAATACAATGAAATTCCTTTTTTGAGTATAATCACATGGCTACATACTTTTTCTACCTCATCCAGTAAATGACTGGCCAGAATAATTGTTGTGCCTTGACTTGCGATTGTTTTAATAATTTCTCGAACTTGAATTATTCCTTCAGGATCTAAACCGTTGGTCGGTTCATCAAGAATTAATACTTCTGGATTGCTGAGCATGGCAGAAGCAATTGCCAAACGCTGCTTCATACCTAAAGAAAAGGATGAAAATCTATCGTTTTTTCGTTCAAGGAGGCCAACTAGATTTAAAACTTCAGTAATTCTTGAAAATGCTACTTCTTTTATTTCACAAACGATTTTTAGGTTTTTTTCTGCTGAAAGAAACGTATAGAAGTTCGGGTGCTCAATGATTGCACCGATATTCTTCAAGTTTTGAGATGAAGTACCAGGATTTCCAAACCAAGACCAAGTTCCTTCATTAGCATTAATTGTGGAAAGAAGAATCCCTAACGTAGTCGATTTCCCACTCCCATTTGGACCGAGCAATCCATAAACGTTGCCTTTTTCGACCTTAAATGAGATTGAATTTACTGCATTAATTCTTCCAAAGCGTTTGCTCAGGTTGTTAACCTCGAGAATGGTTGTCATATGAATTTATTAAACTAGTTTTTACTAATAATAAACTTTACATCGCCAGAGCTAAAAGTATCAGCTGAGAGACTGTAGTTTAACAGAAAATCAAGAACACCTTTTCTCGGTTTGTTTACTGAGATTTTTTTTGTTTTGATTTTTGTTGTCGGAGTGTAATTTTTTATCATAGGCATTTTTGTATAAAACGACCTAAAATAAATATTATTGCAACTAGACTTTTTTTTAAACTTTATGCCATTGTGCTAGGAGTTCCAAAATTCATCGGAGGCATGCCGCTATTATTGGAATCATTAATTCTACCAAAGTTTTCTTCGTACTTTTCAAGATTGTCAGACAAGGCCTGTAGAAAGCGTTTAGCATTTTCCGGAGTCATAATCACGCGTGAACGTACTTTCCCCTTTGGCATTCCCGGCATTACTTGAATAAAGTCACATACTACTTCTGCTGGTGAATGTGTAATAATAGCAAGGTTTGAATAAACTCCCAAGGCGATTTCCTCAGAAAGTTCAATATTCATTTGATTTTCTTGATTTTCCATGTTTTAATTAAAATTTTAATGACCAAGTGCAGCTAAATAACGTTCCGCATCCAATGCTGCCATACATCCAGTTCCTGCTGCCGTAATAGCTTGTCGATAGGTTTTATCGGCTGCATCACCTGCAACAAAAACTCCGGCTATATTAGTTTTAGAAGTTCCTGGTTGGGCGTATTTTATATATCCAGTCTCATCTAAATCAATAAAATCCTTGAAAATATCCGTATTTGGTTTATGACCAATAGCAACAAAAAATCCGTTACATGGAATTTCTGAAACCTCACCTGTTTTTGCATTTTTAACTCTAGCACCTGTTACCCCGTTTCCATCTCCTAGAACTTCTTCAGTTTCGGTATTAAATAAAATGGTAATATTTGGAGTGTTTTTTACCCTGTCTGCCATGATTTTTGATGCGCGAAATTCGTCTTTTCGTACGAGCATTGTAACTTTTGTACACAATTTAGACAAATAGTGGGCTTCTTCACATGCAGAATCACCAGCCCCAACGATAACCACTTCCTGTCCACGATAAAAAAAACCGTCGCAAACGGCACAAGCTGAAACGCCACCTCCATTTTGAAGGTATTTTTGTTCACTCTCTAATCCAAGGTATTTTGCTGATGCACCAGTCGAAATAATAATAGTATCTGCATGGATTTCATGTCCGTTTTCTGTCCAACATTTGTGAATTGGGCCTGTAAAGTCAACTTTATTAATAAATCCAAAGCGAATATCGGTATCAAATCGTTTTGCCTGTTCTTCCAATTGAACCATCATTTCTGGTCCACTTATTCCGGTTGGATAACCAGGGAAATTTTCTACTTCATTCGTAGTGGTTAATTGCCCGCCTGGTTGCATTCCTTGGTATAATACAGGTTTCATATCTGCTCTAGCTGCGTAGATGGCCGCTGTATATCCTGCTGGTCCTGAGCCAATTATCAAACATTTGATTTTTTCCGGTGAATTCATGACTTACGATTTGGTTTGTGAAAATAATTAAATTGTTAAAGTTTATTTATGCAAAAGTAACATTCCAATTGGTATTAGGTTCATCGATTTTCCATTTTATAGTATAAACCTAAACCAAGCACTGATTTAAATTGTGTTCTAGGCCCAATATTTCCTTTGTTGTCTTTGATTTTAATATCGTCATCATAGATTAAGTTAAATTGAGCTGTTGCAGAAAACAATTTATTCACTTTGAAAAGCAGTAATAATTCTGCATTAATATCAATATTTTGAGGCTTATCATTGTAATTGCTAAATAATTCTAATCGAGATTTTAAATCAATGTTTTTCATCAAATTCTTATTCCATTTCATTTTAATGTAGGCTCCATACTCTTCACGAAAATTACTTCCAAGAGAAACCAAATTACCTTGATCATCCAAAATCGCTTTGTCTACCCCGAAAGCACCTAAGTTAGCCAATGTTTGATCTTTCACAATGGTGCCCTTGAAAGCGAAGGGGGAGGCGAAAATCGAAAAATTATCATTTCGAATATAGTCCAGTCCAAAAGCAAGATTTACATATCCAGGTGCTAAAAAAGTGGATACACGAACTGAATCATTGGGTAAATTGAATCCATCCAGAAATTGTGTTCTAAATCCACTGTTCAATGAAAAAAATAAATATTTTGAAAATTTTTGTCCGTAAATACTACTAAAATCAATTTTGTCTTCTGTTTTTTGAAGAGCATTACCTTGTAAATTATCAAAATAGCGAATGCCTCCCAATGCTATTATTAAGTCTGTAGACCACTTTGAATCTCCTTTGGTATAATAATTTCCGGTTGAAATAGTTCCGATTAACGATAAATTATTACGACCTCCTGCATTCCAATTGACAAATGTCGATTGAGTTCCGGTTAATTGATAAATGATTTTGAATTTCCAAGGATTTACAACCTTTATGGTATCCTTTACCAGCTTTAGAGTATCAATTTGAACTTGTATTGAATCTTTTTGTTTTTTAATTGTATCTTGGGACAAAAATGAGAATGAATTAATTGTAATTATTAAGGCAAAAAATGCATTTTTAGAATTTGGCTGTATATTAATTTTGTTCCTCACTAATTACAAAAGTACACGATGAAAGCAAAAGCGAAATTAAAGATTTTAATTATTTTCTTACTTATAATTCAGTATGAATCTAAATCTCAAGTTGTAGATTATTCAAATCCAGTAAATTGGGCTGTTTTACCGACGTTTGAGAATAAAGCGATTCAGCCGTTTATTAAAGATTCATTTTGGATTCGCCAAGCGGATGTATTTTATGTTTATCCAACATTGCATTTAAATAAAAGGGACACTACCTGGAATATTCCTATTGAAAATTCAAAACAACGGGATAAAGTAATCAATCAAGCCGTTCATTTTCAAGCATCTACTTGGGCAGAAAGTGGTAGGATGTTTGTCCCATTTTATCGCCAAGCTCACATTCGTGCGTATTATGAAATATCAACGGGTGGGAGGGAAGCATTATTGAAAGCTTATTCTGATGTTAGAGAGTCTTTTTTGTATTATTTGAAAAATTACAATCAAGGCAGACCTATTATTTTGGCAGGACATAGCCAAGGTTCAACGCATATTTCCATGTTGTTAAAAGAGTTTTTTGACGGTACGGATTTACAAAAACAGTTGGTCGCAGCCTACATGCCCGGAATTGGAATTGATCAAAACACGTACAATTCACTCAAATTGTTGAATAATCCTGCTGATAATCATGGTTTTTTAGTTTGGAATACGTTTAAGAAAAAATTGAATAATGATCAGTATGAGAAATGGTATAAGGGAAAAATGGTTGTCAATCCTGTGACATGGGATTTAACGGCAATTGCAAATAAAGAAAGACACAAAGGATTTTTATTCTGGAACGAGAAAATGTATCGTAAAAGTTTTACAACACATTTGATCGATGGGGCGATTTGGATCACTACACCTCGCTTTCCTTATCGATATTTAGCTATGACTATGGATGATTTTCATGCTGGAGATGTGAATCTTTTTTGGGAAGACATTCGAGTAAATTCAAAGTTACGTCTACGAAATTACTTCAATGTAACGCAGGGAAAATAAGTATTGGGTTTTATTCACCAATCTCCGCCTGCACCACCTCCACCAAAGCTTCCACCACCAAAGCCACCAAATCCTCCAGAGCTTCCACCGGAACCTTTGCCAAAACCACCACCGTAGAAGAAACCACTTGAACCCGAGGTGAATCCGCCACCATTTCTTCGTCCGATAATGATAAAAATGATGATGCCGATAATAATTAACAATACGACCCACCATGGCATGGTTCCTTCCTTGTCGTAATCTTTATGGTTGTATTCTCCTTTGGCTAATTTTTTTAAGACTTCTACTGATGCCTTTATTCCATCGTAATTTCTATTGTTTTTAAGATTAGGATTGAGTTCTTTTTCAACAATTCGTTTACAAGTAATATCTGGAATGGCACCCTCTAAACCTCTTCCAGTTGCAATAAATGAGGTACGTTTTCCGTCTGTTTTTGTAGGTTTAATAAGGATTACAATTCCATTATCTTCTTTTTCTTTACCTACTTTCCACTTTTCTCCGAGTTTAAAGGCAAATTCATCACGTTCGTAACCGTTGAAATTGTCAACAATAACTACAACAATTTCGTTGGATGTTTCTTTTTCAAAGTTTTGAAGATCTTTTTCAAGTGTTTCGGCTTCGCTTGGACTCAGGAAATTTGGAAATTCTTTGGAAAGGTTAACATATAATCGAGCAGGGGAGGGTGGATCAGGTAAATTATCTTGACTAAAAAAAATAAATTTTGTAACAAGAAAAATGAAAAGAGAAAAAGCGGAACTTATTGAAATTTTATTATTCATTCTCCTTGACTTAATTCATTGGTAAGTTCATTTCTATCATCATTTTCATACGGAAAATATCCTTCTAATTTTTCACCAATATCTTTGATCGCCTCTGTCAGTCCCAATACAAATTCTCCTTTTTTGAAAGCGGAAATTAAATCGTTTTTTGTGTTTTCCCAAAAATCGTCAGGTACTTTTTCATTGATATTTTTATCCCCGATAATAGCTAATTTGCGATTATTTGTAGCAATGTATATTAAAACACCATTTCTGTCTTTGGTATTCTGCATCCCCAACCGCTCAAAGTGATAAATTGCAATTTGAACTGGGTCCCCCGTACATTTTGTATCCGCATGAACCCGAATCTCACCTGATGTTCTTTTTTCAGCTTTTTGAATTGCTTCAACAATTTTCTGCTTATCCGATTTACTAAAGTTAAATTTCATCTTAGAATTTAACTTGAGGTGCTTTTTCACTTCCCGCGACTGCTTTAAATCCTTCTCGTTTGGAAAATGTTTCTTTGTTCAATAACATACTTGAGAAGAAACCTCTAATAGCTGTATTGTACTCTTTCACTGCCTCGTTGAATAAATCTCTTTCTCTCTTAACACGATTTTCAGTTCGTTCTAATTCTTCTTGTAATGTTTCGAAATTTTCAGTTGATTTTATTTGTGGATATGCTTCAAATGCAAGATTGATAGCGGTATTAATTTTTTTACCAGCAATTTCCATATCTTCTGGTGTTTTAGCATTAACGATTCCTGCTCTAGCATTGGTTACCTCAGATAATATTTTATTTTCGTTAGATGCTGCTCCTTTCACAGTCTCCACCAATTGGGGTACTAAGTCTGCTCTCCTCTGATAAGCAGATTGAACATTCGCCCATTTTTCATCTACTTTTTCCTGAAGTGAAACAGCTTTGTTGTAGATGCTGATGTAAGAAATAATTAAAATAAGAACAAGCCCAACTAAGGAACCGATAATAATGTACGATCTTTTCATGATTTTTAATTTTTACAAATATATAGTAATTATTTACTCTATTTTGGATCTTCACATTTTTTGGATTTTAGAATGATTTTCCAACTTTCATCTAATGAATGTTTTAGTTTATCTATTAACTTTCTCAAATAAAAAAAGGAATGATTTCTCATTCCTCTTTAAAAATATAGTTTAAACTTTTAATGTTTATGATTTGGATCGCTGTGATCATGACCATCGTGGTTATGATCCTTACCGCTTCCTGGTTTAGGAGCTTTAATTGACATGATTTTAATGTCAAAAACCAAGTCAGAATTTGATTTTATTATTCCCATATCACGCTCTCCATATGCCAAGAAATAGGGGATGTATAATTTGATTTTACCACCTTGACCGATTAGCGAAATTCCCTCTTCAAATCCCGGAATCATTTTACTATCTATATAATTGAATACGAATGGTTCTTTTCTATCAAGAGATGAATCGAATTTTGTACCATCTTTGAATAAAGTTCCTGTGTAATGTAACTTCACTTCAGATCCTTTTTTAGCTCCATATTTCGCAACATTTTTTCCTTTCTTCACAACTTCATATACCAAACCGGAAGATGTTTGAACTGCATTTTTATTTTGTTTCTTAACGGCTTCATAAAATGTCTTTTTATATTCTTCTTGCTGTTTGATTTGCTCAGCACGTCTTTTTTCTTCTTCAATTCGCAATTTTTCAGCTTCAATGCGAATCTTCTCTTTACATGCCGTTTCAAAATTGATGAACTTCGATAATTTTGATGATTCAACGGCAGACCAAGTTTGGGCTTCTGCACCTACACGCACAATTCGTACACTTTGCATAATGTCATCTTGCTGGATTGCATCTACAACAGATTGACCCTCTACTACATGTCCAAAAACGGTATGTTTTCCATCTAGCCAAGTAGTCGCTTTGTGTGTAATGAAAAATTGACTTCCATTAGTGTTTGGACCTGAATTAGCCATGGATAGTATACCTGAGCCTGAATGTTTTAATTCAGGTACAAATTCATCTTCGAATTTATAACCCGGACTTCCTGTTCCATTTCCAAGAGGACAACCTCCTTGGATCATAAAATCCTTGATTACACGGTGGAATTTTAAACCGTCATAGTAAGGTTTCGACTGAGTAACTCCATTTACTGTACAATTTCCTTCTACTAATCCCACAAAATTAGCAACTGTCATGGGTGTTTTTTTATGTTCTAACAAACATACTATTTTACCTTTTGAAGTATTAAATTCAACATAAATTCCTTCAGGTAGAGTAGAATTTGTATTTGTTACTTCTTGATTTTCTTGAGGTAAAACTTCTCCCTTGATATTAATTACTTTAACAGGACTATTTACGGCATTCGACGTAATGGTCACACTTTTCTGAAAACTTCCTACTCGTTTTGTGTCATAAGTAACTTTTATTGATCCTGTCGCACCTGGTGCAATTGGTTCTTTTGGCCATTCTGGAACTGTACAACCGCAAGATCCTCGAGCTTCTGTAATTAAGAGAGCTTCGTTTCCGGTGTTTTTAAATTCAAAGGTGCAGTATGGATCTCCACTGAATTTAATTGTTCCGTAATCGTGTGTCTCTTTATTAAATTCGATTTTAGGACCTTTTTCAATTTGTCCAAAAACACTAATACTAGTAAAAGCAAATAATACAAATAATAAATTTTTCATGATTTTCTATTTTTCGATTCCTAATAATTCTACTTCAAATACCAATGGCATGTATGGTTTTATTGCACTTCCCGGTTGAGGATTTGCTCCATACGCTAATTCTTGCGGAATAAATAAACGATATTTTGAACCTACTGACATTAATTGTAAGCCTTCCGTCCAGCCTTTAATTACTTGATTTAAACCAAAAGTAATAGGTTCACCTCTTTCTACAGAACTATCAAAAACTTCTCCGCTCGGTGTAGTACCATGGTAATGAACTTTTACTTTAGAAGTTGCTGATGGTTTCGCACCGGTACCTTGTGTGATTACCTCATATTGTAAACCGCTTGCAGTAACTTTTACGTTTGGATTTTTTTTATTTTCTGCAAGGAATTTCTCGCCATTTTCTTTTGCTTCTTTAGAGTCACGTTCAGCTTTTTGCTGAAAATAATTACCCAACATTTGGTTCGTTGGATCAGTTACAGCAGGAGTGTTTCCGTATAACTTGTCTCGTAAACCTTGCAAGATCAGTTCTTTATTGGCTTCAGGAATATCTTTCATGACATTTCCACCAATAGCGGCTCCAAGTAGATAGGAAACAGAGTCTAATTCATTATTCATTGTGTTCTGTGCTTTATGATAATTAATACATAGTATCGCGAGGGTCAAAAGTAGGATTTTTTTCATGGTTTTAATTTAATGATTACAAATATCTAATATTTTTCGGGAAAATAATCTATTCAAGTTGTTAAAGGAGTGTTAATTTCGCAAACAAAAAGTTATGCTTGTTCGAATTGTAAAAATGGAGTTTCAATCTGAAAAAGTGAATGATTTCCTTCGATTTTTTGATACAGTTAAAAATGACATTGCGATATTTGATGGGTGCTTGGGAATGAAACTTATGCAAGATCAAACAAATCCACAAATTATTTTCACCTACAGCCATTGGGAAAATCAAGAAGCGCTGAATAAATACAGAGATTCGGGATTATTTGGAAAAGTATGGCCTAATGTGAAGCCATGGTTCAATTCAAAACCGGAAGCATGGAGTTTGGATACGTATTTTGAGAAGTTTGGCTAAACTGTAATAGATTCTAAAATTTTATGATATAATCTTTATATTTGACTTATGAAATTGAATCAACAAATGATATTGAAATTTCTAACCGAAAACAAATCGTTTTTACGTGAAAAATTTCATGTTGTTAAAATAGGCATTTTTGGATCGTTTGCACGTAATGAAGAGGATCCTGACAGTGACATTGATATTTTAATTGAGCTAGAAAATAATGTTTCCAATGTATTTGATTTAAAATGGTCTTTACGTGAGTTTTTGAAAAATCAATTTCATCGTGACATAGACATTTGTAATACAAAACATATCAAGCCATATGCACGGGAACAGATCTTAAAAGATGCTATTTATGCCTGAAAGTAATAAATTTCAATTATTGGCAATTCTTGAAGCTATTGAGAAAATCGAAAGATTTACTTCTGATTTATCTAATTGGCAAGAGCTTAAAAATGATGAGGAGACATTTGATGCTTGTTTAATGAACTTTGTAATTATTGGAGAATCAGTTCTTAGATTAGATATTGATTTTATTGAAAGAAATAATCAAATAGAATGGCATAAAATCAGAGGATTTAGAA
>JBIIHD010000282.1:0-3098 GCA_044236095.1 Crocinitomicaceae bacterium
ATGCTGTTAATTGTCCATCTAACAGATTAATTGCTGCCTGCAAATCTTCGTTAGAATTGTAAAATACAATAAGCGCAAAAGGTCCGAACACCTCTTGCTGAATGGTTTTAAACTGAACAAAAACATCAACGGTGGTTGTCAAAATGGCTTGTCGACCTTGAAGTGGCTCTAATTCTCCTTCCTTTTCGATTAATGTACTCCCCGATGTTTTTTTTCGTTCCTGTTTTTTTCTTTCAAATGCTTGATAAATTTTGGGATGCAACATCGTAAATGAGGCCGCATCAATCACTTTTTTTGTTAGAGAATCAACGAAAAATTTTGCGTTCTCATTGTTCGGCACAAAGAAAATTCCGGGTTTGGTACAGAATTGACCCGCATCATTCGTAATTGATTTTGCAAAAATAGTTGACCATTCCTCTGATTTTTCTACTAATTGCTCAGGAAAAACATATACCGGATTACTACTTCCCATTTCAGCAAATAGCGGGATAGGTGTTTCACGTTGATTGATAATATTCAACAAAGCCTTTCCTCCCGTATAACTTCCTGTAAATCCAACTGCTTTGATACGAGAATCCTGAACAAGTGTTTGTGCTACTTCATATCCATCGTCAAAAAGTTGTGAGAAAATGCCCGGATCAAAATTCGTTTTTGAAATGGCATTTTGAATTGCTCGACCAACACAATAACTTGTCTCTGGATGAAACGGGTGTGCTTTTACAATAATAGGACAACCAGCAGCCAAAGCAGATACAGAGTCTCCTCCAATGGTTGAATACGCTAAGGGGAAATTGCTTGCTCCAAAAACGACAACTGGTCCAATAGGAATTCTCTTTTTCTCTAATTTCGGCAAATTATTTTTTTTATCCTGTGGAGTTTCAGAAATTAATTCCAAATATGAATTTTCTAAATAATCAGCAAATAATCGTAATTGATTTAAGGTTCTGTTGTATTCAATTTCAAACCGTTCAACTGAAAGTCCACTTTCTTTGCAATAACTGTGTTTAATTTCAGTTTTTGATTTTTCTAATTCTTCAGCAATTAGTAAAAGAAGTGAACTTCTTTCAATTTTTGTTGAATTTGCAAAAGAATAAAAAGCTTGCTCTGCCTGAATTAATGCCCCTTCTATTTCTTCATTCGAAGCACGTAGAAATTGTTCCGGATTTTCTAGATTCTCCTTTGGGTTAAAAGATGAAAAAAAATGAGTTCCATCATGAGAAACGGATCCTGCAACCTGATTCCCGAACATGTATTTTAAGCTGGTGTTACGTCAAATTTGTAACTTTCCATGATTTGATTAGCTAATAATTTTTTACAAGCTTCTTCTACTTTTTGTTCTGCAACAGATTGATTATCAGCTTCAATAAAAAGGCGGATATGCTTTCCAATTCGTATACCTTCAATTTCAGGTAGACCAATATTTGACATAGAGTTGCTAACTGCTTTTCCTTGAGGGTCTAATAGAGCATCCAAGGGCATTACATCAATTTCAGCTTTAAATTTCATGTTTTTGATTTTTTGACAAACTGTTTTCTATTATCGATAAACTTAAGTACAAAAGTACAATGATCGGAATTGACCAAACAATAAAAATAGGGATTGAAATAGCGGAACTTATCAACATAATATACCTAAATTGATTACCCGTCCATCTAAAATGCTTGAATTTCATGGCCATTAGAGGTATTTCGGCTAAAAGAAATACAGGAAATACCAGGCAAACTGTAGAAACAAAATAGGGGTTAAATAAAAAGTTGTACCAAGAGGTGAAGGTTTCAGTCCAGTTTTCAAAATTTAAAATAAAGTTAAGAGGGAAAAACATGAAAAATAGAGTGTTCAATGGTGTTGGAATTCCAATAAATTTGTCAGTTTGTCTTTCGTCGATATTAAATTTGGCTAGTCGAAATAATGAAAAAAACGGAATCATTAATGCGCAGAATGGTAAGTATTTTATTGTGGCATCGAAGTCATTTGGAATATCGTGAAAAAGAGCATTTAACCAACTAATTGATTGGTATTGAATAAATGAAACGGCGTCTAAATCAGTTAAAATTAGGGCTTGAAAACCTTGAATATATGCTACGATCATGAACATCATAATTATTCCCGGTGCCACACCAAATGAAACGACATCCGCTAAGGTATCCAGTTGTTTTCCAAGATTATTTGAAATGGAAAGTAAACGAGCCAAAAAACCGTCCAAAAAATCGAATATCATAGCCAGAAACAACAGGAAAAGCGCATAATCCACACGACCGGCAAAGCAGGAAATAATACTTCCAATTCCACAAAGGAAATTTGATGCAGTCATCAAATTGGGAAGATTGAAAAGGGGATGCTTTAAAATATTCATTATTACAGCGAAATTCGCAATTTTAATTTAATTTTACAATTGCTTGGAAAAGTACACAATTTTTTAAAAATTGGGGTGTTATAGTTAATAAAACTTTCCAAATGAGATTGAAGATATCCATACTGTTCATCCTTTTTTGTTTCTCCTATTTTAGGGCACAAGATAATTCTATTGCTCCGAAATACTCTAATGAATTTTTAGCTATTGGCGTTGGTGCAGATGCACTTGGAATGGGAAATGCCTTTGTAGCTCAAACATCTGGTGCAAGTTCATCCTATTGGAATCCGGCCGGTTTACTTGGTGTAAATAAATGGTTAGAGGTCAATTTTATGCATGCCGAATATTTTGCAGGTATTGCCAAATACGATCAATTAAGCCTGGCTCATTCAATCAACGATAAAAGTGCTCTTGGGTTTACGGCAATACGTTTTGGCGTGGATGATATTCCGAATACTACTCAATTGATAGATAATAATGGAAATATTAACTATGATAATGTTTCTTCTTTTTCTGCCGGTGATTACGCTTTTATTTTCTCCTATGCACGAAAACTGCCAATTCAAGGAATGTCTGTTGGCGGATCTTCGAAAGTTGTTTATCGAAAAGTAGGAGATTTCGCTCGTTCATGGGGCTTTGGTCTTGATGCAGGATGGCAATATCAAGTAAATCCTAAACTTAAGTTTGGAGCTATGCTTCGCGATGCAACGTCTACTTTCAATGCTTGGACATTTACCCTCGATGAGGA
>JBIIHD010000283.1:0-3093 GCA_044236095.1 Crocinitomicaceae bacterium
CTTTGGAAAAAAAGGACTTTTGAATCGCTGTATTGTACGATTTTTCTAACGAATCAGATGTCAAGTTATTTATTTCATTGAGGTAATCGGTTAGAAATAATTCCCTCTCTTTTTCAATTAAATTCGAAGAGAAAACATGAAATCTATCTTGATGATTTGATATAAAAAACGATCCTAATTTTTGATTTTCAGAATCTGTTTTTCCATAAATAAAAATATTATTTAATGTTTGTAATGATATGGAATATAATTTTTTAACTCTACTTGATTCAATATTATGTTCAAGTAAGTAATGTTCTAGTGTGTCCACTAATTGAGAAATAAAATCAGAATTAACAACACCAAAATAGCTAACAATTACTTTGTGATTATTTTGTTGGATATTATCTAGATCAGAGAGAAATTGTTTCCGAAAATGATTGTGCTCTGACGTTTGTATTAATTCCATATTATTTTAATTTGGATTCATTTGAAATTTCAGAAATAATTCTTGAAACAACAGGGCAAATTAAACTATTATTGATCGTAAGTTCTAAAATTTGAAACATATTTTTGCGATCTGTATGCGGATACTCTCGACATGCAAGTGGTCGCACCTCATAAATAGAACATGTATTGTCAGCCTGTAAAAAAGCACAAGGAGAAGTTTTCAGTACCCAATCACCATCCTCATCCATGCGAAGAAAATTAGTGATTAATTGACTTTCTTTAACTCTAAGATGTTTTGAAATTCTGCGAATGTCCGCTTCACGAAAAATAGGACTAGTTGTTTTACAGCAATTTGCACATGTGAGGCAATCCATTTTTTTGAATTCCTGCTCATGTTTTGAATGAAACAGTAAATCAACCTCATTAGGTTTTTTACGCTTCAAATTTAACACTGCTTTTTTGTTTGATTTAAAATCAGTTTTGGCTTTTGTGATATGATTTTTATCGATTGGATTCACTGTAATGTTAAAAAAGAAAAGACAATGCAAGTGTTTTTCTATATTTACAGCGAATTTACAAATTTTATGGAACGATTTGATTTAATTGTGATAGGAGGGGGGCCAGCGGGATATGCTGCTGCTATGAGGGGAATAGATTTTGGGAAGAGAGTTTGCTTGATTGAAAAAGATAAAGTAGGAGGGGCTGGGGTTTATAACGGCGCATTATCATCCAAGACATTGTGGGAATTATCTAATCGTACAAGAGATGTAAACGACATGATTGTATCTAAAGGTAGAAGTAAATTCGAGATTTCGTGGGAAGATGTCAAGCAAAACTTGGCAGAAGCTATTTTCGAACGTAAATTTCAATATTCTTCGCACATTAAATTGCTTCAGACAGAAACAATGAATAAACTTCTTACATATGAAAGAGGTTTTGGTAAATTAATCTCCCAGAATGAAATAAGCATCTCTCACGAGGGACAAGAAAAAATAATTTGGGGAGATAATATTGTCCTTTCGACTGGCAGCCGACCGCGCAAAATGGAAAATGTAGATGTTGATGAAAAAATTATTTTAACAAGTGATGGTATTGATCATATCGAAGATTTCCCTAAGAGTTTAGTAATAGTAGGCGCAGGTGTGATTGGATGTGAATACGCAACAATCTTCTCTAATTTCGGAAAAACAAAAGTTTACATTATTGATAGACAGGATCATATATTGCCATTTGAAGATTTAGATATTTCAAAATTGGTTGCAAAAAATTTAACAAATAGGGGAGTTACTATTCATTCAAATGCTAAATTGGAAAGACTTGAAAAAGTCGATGGAGAAGTGGAGTATGAATTATCTTACCCGGATGGAAAACGAGAAGTAATTCGTGTAGAAAAAGCCTTATTATCCATTGGTCGTCAGCCAAACATTGAGAATCTAGGTTTGGAAAATGCAGGGGTGGAAATGTCTAAAAGGGGATTGCACATTGGAGATGATGACACACGGACAAATGTTTCAAACATTTATGCAGTTGGCGATGTTTCTGGTCGAATAGCATTAGTAAATATGGGTGAAATTGAGGCTAGGCATGCTGTTGAAAAAGCTTTTGGAAACAAACCCGAAAGATTGAATTACGATAACATTTGTACCATTATGTTCTTAAATCCAGAGGTGGCTGCAGTGGGAATAAATGAACAACAAGCAATGGAACAAAATATTCCTGTTAAAGTGGTAAAACTAGATTATTCATTGATCACTAGAGCTATTGCCATGCGTCAAACGCAAGGTTTTTTCAAAATTATCGTTACAAACGATAAAGAAATGAGGATATTGGGAATGAGAGTTGTGGGAGCCCATGCATCAACAGCGATTCAAGCGATTGGTTTACTAATCAAGCTAAATATGTCCATTGAGGTACTTTCAGAATTAATCCATCCGCATCCATCCATTGTTGAAGGTATTCAAGAATGTGTTCGCATGCTATTGAACCGATCAATTTTTAAATCTTCCGTATTCAAAGATAAATTAGCGTGTTATTCGTTAGTCGATGGTGTAAAAACACCGTTGGAAAGGCTTTAAACTTATTTTTTTAATGATTTTATTTCACTAATTTTAAACCCAATACCAAGGCCAACGTGCCAATGACCATTGGTTGTTGAAGTTTTACTTGTGTAATACAAGGGTACTTGAATGGCAAATGCTTTGTAAGTGTAGGTTAACCCAAAACCTAAAGTTGGTATTACCCATGAATTTTTGATAATATCAGTATCTTTTTTGAATCTTAATGTTGGTAGCATGCCAATTAAAAATTGTGATTTACCAAATCTATATCCTAATGAAGGTCCAGCAAAATTAATGTATGCGCCTTGATCAACATATCCGCCAAGGATCGTTCCCCAGAATGGAATTAAATAAATTTCCGTGGTTGGTAGTTGATGACTTACTTGACCAGTTGATTTGAAGTGAGTGCATAATAGAATATAAAATAACATTTTTTTCATTTAGTTCTAATTGGTGATACAAATATAGTTTTATTTGAATCGCTTAATTTGTTATATAATTAATATTATGTTAAATAGAATTATTTAAGATAATAACCCTATTACTTTGCTTCTCAAAATACTTCAATTAACTTTGTAGAATGTTAAAAAAAGTATCTCTTGACGTA
>JBIIHD010000284.1:0-3091 GCA_044236095.1 Crocinitomicaceae bacterium
CTGCTGCTGTTAAAATCCAACGCATGGGGGCAACCGCAAGTAACAGGCTCATTGTAATCATGGTTGGGATAACAACGACTACCAGAGAAATGGTGCTTTCAATAGCGCCCATTCCAACCGTAAGACCACCCAAACATCCTACTAAGGTTAGTATGATAGCAATCCAACCAAATCGATTAAATTCTAGGTTTTTAAAGAACTCACTTTGTTCTATTGTTGCGTTTGACATAATTGAAAAATTTAATTTAACATAGTGCTAAATTAATTCCTTCAAAGACCGTAAAAAATGATTTATTTTACTTTAAATCATGACAAATAAGAACTGAAAAGCTGATAAAAATCAGGAATTAAAATGTTGCCATCCTTGTGCTTTTAATTCAATTGCACTTCCTTGCTTGTCAATAAAGTAACATCCATCGGATTGATCTGTGATATGCCCAATAATGGTCATGTGTGGATTACCTTTGATTTTTTCGTAATCACTTTGCTTGATTGTAAAAAGTAATTCGTAATCTTCACCACCGTTCAGTGCGCAAGTGCTTGGGTCAAGTTCAAAATCTAAAGCTACCATGGAGGTTTGTGCATCAATCGGAATTTTTTCGTCATATACGTGACAACCCTTTGCACTCTCATTGCACAAATGCAAAATTTCTGAAGCTAAACCATCTGAAATGTCAATCATGGAAGTGGGAAGTACTTCTAACTCTCTTAAAAAATCAATTACATCAACACGTGCTTCAGGTCTCATCTGTCGCTGCAAAATATAGTCATGTCCATCTAGGTCAGGCTGGATAGTGGGATTTTCTTTGAAAATTTGTTTTTCTCTCTCCAAAATTTGTAAGCCCATGTATGCCCCACCCAAATCACCTGTTACTACAAGTAAATCGTGCTCATTTGCACCATGGCGATAAACAACATTTTCCTTTTTGGCTGTTCCAATCGCTGTAATTGAAATGATTAAACCAGATAAGGAAGAGGTCGTATCACCACCAACTAAATCAACCTTATATTTTGAACAAGCCGTCTCAATTCCTTCGTATAATTCGTCAATTGCTTCAACCGGAAAACGATTTGAAATGGCAATTGAAACTGTGATTTGCTCTGCCTTTCCATTCATAGCGCAGATGTCTGAAACGTTCACAGCCACAGCCTTATAACCAAGGTATTTCAACGGTAGGTAGGTTAAATCAAAATGAACACCTTCAATGAGCATATCCGTCGAAACTAATTGGACTTCACCATTTCCGATGTCAATTACCGCTGCATCATCTCCGATTCCTTTCAAGGAACTTTCATTTTTTAAAGTTGCCGATTTAGCAATGCGATTGATAAGCCCAAACTCACCTAATTCTCCTATTTCCGTTCTATGTTCTGCCATAATTTATTTGGTGTAAAGTTAAAATGAAAAAGATATTTGAACGTGTATAATATTATTTTTTATGGTATTCAACAATTGAATTTCTGATTTTCATTTGCTCAAAATAGTAAATAAAACCCGCTTAATACTCAATAATACCACAAGTATATTCAATTAAATGTTATTTTTACAAGGATAAAACGTCTTTAAATTTATCAGAAATCATTGCTTTAATTATCGATTTCATTAACTAAACTTAAATACCATGAAAAAGATTTTGTTTTCGTTCCTTTTATTTTCAGGAACTTGCGTTTACAGTCAAACATGCACGGATGTTCCAGCATTTAAGCAGGGAACTTTTGAAAAAGCCTATTCACCGGCAGATGGAAATTACCAAGTTAGTTTGATCATTTTCAATGATGGGGTTCAGGGTAAATTATTCAAAGGAGGAATGTCGGGAAGATACTACACCGAAAATGCCTTCGGGGTGAATACATATTATGATTCCTTTTGCGAGGCAATTAAAGCCTTGTATAAATACAAAAAAGGGTAGGATTTACATTGCAATAATTCAATAGATCAAGGCTGACAATCATGGGGTTGAAGTGTTCCAGTTTTCTGTTTGAGAAATAACTTTCTGTCTTGATTTTTGTGCAGTATTAATTCTGAATAACAACTCCTTTCCAACCCCGAGGTAATATGTAATTTGGAAGACATGAATTACAATTGCCATTATCCGACAAACACGACCAAATATTTCCTATTTCATTATCTTCACTGAAAAGATGCTGGCAATACTCTAACTCGCCTGTGAGTTTGTATTTAATCCCATTATAAAGAAATAATTTATCTTCTTTGTTGTAATTTTTATCATTAACAATTAATGGATCTTGAAGTTGTTCTTTGGTACCAAGAAGCTTTCCTGTTTGAACATCAATAAGGTAATTACTAACATTAATTCCATGACAATATTCATTGGTTTGAATTACGAGATAGCCATCTTCATCTTTGTATTTATATGTGATTTTACCATGCATATATCCTTCACTATCAGTTTGAATTTTTGATTCTTCACCATATTGAATATTTGACATTGTTATTGCTGTAATTTGTCCCAATTCATTGAGTGTCATAGTATATGATTTGTTCCAGGTATAAGATTCATCATCAACAGCGTATTTATTGTAGCATTTTGATTTAATATTCCATACACCAGTCATATTGTTAATTTTTATCATTCCCGAAAGCTTGAAGTCTAATTCACCAGTGGAATGTCCACCCAAGTAACTTAATGAAAAAAGTCCATCCAGTACCCCATTTTTTTTATTGGTTTTTATAGAAAGCGTTCCCCGTGATACGTCTGATGGTGGGAAATATCCTAGATATGAATATGGGCCGTTGTAAATTCGCGCTCCATCAAGAATAGTTGTTGTTGCTGTTAATTTCCCTGTTGTTCCCCACCAAGTTTCATCTACGGTGGAAACTTGGGAAAGAATTACGAAATGTAAATTGAAGAATAAGGCAATGGTCGGAAAGATAAGTTTCATAATTGTTTCGATTTAAAATAATGTAAATGAGAATCACAAAATAATTCTTCAAATTCAGTAATTAAATGTTAAAAGTAACCAAAATTTTATATAATAAGTGCGATCAGGTTCATTATTAACTTCATGTAAAATGATGTCAATAAAATGAAACAACTGAAATTAATACACTTGATGACTTTCCTCCATT
>JBIIHD010000285.1:0-3089 GCA_044236095.1 Crocinitomicaceae bacterium
ACCTCGTTTTACTAAATTTAAAGCAATGATCCTATTATCAATATTTTCAAAATCGGGACCTGAAACACGCAACATATCGATTTCCATTCGGTCACGCGGTAAACGATGGGTAAGGTCAGTCAGAAAATCATCGAGATTATCATTGTGAAAATAGCACGCATGTATCAAATTAACACCCAGAATTCCCAGGGCTTCCTGCTGCATTTTGTTGCTTGTATCATGCATGTTAACATGAAGAATTACATCATTTGGAGCCTTCTCCTCTTCCATTTGGAAACGCAAACCAACCCATCCTTGACCTTGATTTGTTTTATGGTAGTTTAAAGACTCAACTGTATTACAAAAAGCGAAAAACTTTGACTCTTTCGTACGATTCGGCAGTCTGTTTTTTAAATGATTGAATTCAGTTTCTATCATAGTAATCAGTCGTTCCTCACAAACGTATCGAGACGCCTCTCCATACATAGAGTCCGAAACTTTCATATCATAAGCAGAAAGTGTATATGCAATTGTTCCGGAACTTCCACCAGCTTTAAAAAAGTTTGCCGCTACTTCTTGTCCGGCACCAATTTCAGCAAAACAGCCATAAATATCACGTCGAAGATTAATTTTAAGTGCTTTATCCTCAGTTGTAAGTCTAATATCTTGTTTCATAAACTAGTGCGGATCTTGAAATTTAGGATTGTTTATAAAATTGTTGTCTGTTAGCGTAAGTAAAAATTTCTTCAATAAATATTTCTCTTGTGCATCCAATTGAACACCACCCTGACTACCAAATTCTATGAGTGGGTCGATTGTTGGACTCATGTGAATCCCACTTGAATAGTGCTCAATCACTTCATCCAATGTAGCGAATCGGCCATCATGCATGTAAGGTGCGGTAAGTGCAATATTTCTCAATGTTGGAACTTTGAATTTATAATTATCCTCGGGATTGTTGGTTACAAGAGCGCGTCCTAAATCGTTATTAGAATTTGGCATCAATCCATTATTACTGTATTTTTTTACACGCATTAATGGTCCATTATGACAATGAAAACAATCTGCTCCATTTAAACTCTTGAATAAATCATAGCCTGCCCATTCCTCTGTATCTACCGTTTGAAAAATTGCTTGTTCAGAGGCTGATAAGGACATTCCATTTTCATATTTATACATGACATCAAACTTGGATTGCCCAGAAATTAAAGTCCGAATGAATTGTGCCATAGCCTTGGCAGCTTTTAACGAATCTATTCCCTCCTCTCCAAAAGCTCTGAAAAAGCGATTTCGATAATTCATGTCTTGATTCAACTTTGAAACTGCATCCTTCCAAGTTTCGTGCATTTCAATTGGATTTTCAACTGGTTCAATAATTTGTTTTTCTAATGAACCTTTGCGTCCATCCCAAAAGAAAAAGTCATCCCAACCTAAATTTATTAATGCCATGGAATGACGATTTCCTTGAATTCCATCTATTCCTGTCGAATACTGATTTGGGTCTGAAAAAGAATTTTGAGCTAGGTGACAAGATGCGCAACTCATGGAGTTATCACCACTTAGTTTTTTCTCGTAAAATAAATATCTTCCTAGTTCAACTCCCTCCACTGTCATTGGATTATCAGCAGGAATTACCATATTTGGAAAATGTGAAGGAATCTCTAATACATAGGGCGTAGGTTTGTGGACTACTTTATCTTTTCGACAAGAAATAATTACAACGATTAAAACAAATATATAGATGAAATATTTCATTAATAAGAAGTTAACGCTTGTTGAAAGTTCGATGTTACTTTTTCAGTAAGAGCTTGTTGTCCTGATGCTGTATGTGTTAGGAACTGGGTCTTCAAATCAATAGGACTTAATGGGTTGTGCAAAAATTTCCATAAATCTAATTTCATCGCAAAGACTTTTTCATTAGTTGCAACACTTTGCCAGTTTACATTTGGAAAATATAAATCTCGTCGATACAAATCTGTTCCGATGTGAAAACTGAAACTGTGATCCAAATTATTTGTACCATCCGGAATGGTATCTACTTTACCCTCCAGATTAATAAAAATATAACCCGGATTCCACCCCCAATGCATTGGCCCAGCATTCGATATATTTAATGGGCTTTCATTTGAAAATGCCGATGGGTCAGAATGATTTAAAACAGAATCAACACCGATATATCCAGTAAGACTACTAAATTTCGTGTAGTCTCCAATTCCTCGATATAATAAATTCCCAGAAGCTCGGCAATCCAGCATGGCAGATTCAAAAAGATTTGTTGTACCGTTTTTCATTTTAGTCACAAAAAATTTAATGTCTGTGAATTTCACCTTATACCCTTCTGCAGTGGTGTAAACTGAATCCAAATTAACATTTTCTAATCCTGAATTCTGATAAGTTGGCTGAACTGTAATTTTCAAAAAATTATCTACCGGTTGTGGTTGGGGATCTTTCTTTTTGCATGAAATTAATATTACTGAAAAAGCAAAAATGTAAATACTGTATTTTACCATGATGTATTTTATGATTTTTTCTTATATTTAAAACACGAAATATCCACTACGAATTTACAAGAAAATCCATGAATCAACAAACGAATAAACCATTATTAATCCTAAATGCTTCTGCAGGTAGTGGAAAGACTTATAATCTGGTTTTTCAATACTTAAAAATCGTATTACAGTCGGATGATTCTTTTCAAAATTTTCGCCATATTTTGGCCATGACCTTTACGAACAAGGCGGCAAATGAAATGAAGGAACGCGTTCTTCAAGCCTTAGATGATATGGCTAGATCTACACTCGAAAATCCAGTAAAAAATGCTGTTACAATATTCGAAAAATTGGAGAAAGAACTTCTTGCTGACAGAGCTACCCTGATTAAAAGATCGAAAAAAGCTCTTAAATCGATTCTTCACAGTTACGAGGATTTTCATGTCATGACAATTGATAAATTTAACTTGAAACTAATACGCAGTTTTAGCCGAGACTTGGATTTACCGGGTCAATTTGAAATTGAAATGAATACAGATTTACTTGTAGAAAAATTGGTAGACAACCTTTTAAGTAAAATCGGAGAACAAGATCTTGAAGAATTAACAGAACTCGTTTTTT
>JBIIHD010000286.1:0-3077 GCA_044236095.1 Crocinitomicaceae bacterium
ATCAATTGGATTTCTTTTTTTAGAAATACGTCCACCTTTCAAATGAATTATATGATCCGATAAAGATAATAAGTCAGTACCATCATGCGACACAAGAACCATGGAACATTTGAATTCGATCTTAAGCTTTTGTAAATAAAGTAACAGTTTCGATTTTAGTAAATCATCCAAATGAGCAAAAGGTTCATCTAAAAGAAGAATAGTTGGTTTTGTGGCAATTGCTCGTGCAATGGCTAAACGTTGTTTTTCGCCACCGGAAAGAGTTATTGCTTTTTGACTTGCCAATTTAAGTAGTCCTAATGTGCGCAATATTTTTCGAACCCATAAATCTCTTTTGTCGCGTGAATAATTGTTAGCTTTTAGATAAACATTTTCGAAAACTGTATGATACAAATCCAAAGCAAAATGCTGTTCAACGAGTTGAGCGAACTCATATCCTGGAATCAATAACTGATTAGCACTAGGGAGCAATTTTCCATCAAAAAAGACCTCCCCAGCTGACGGCGATAATTTCCCTGCAATTATGGATAAGAGACTAGATTTCCCTGCACCGCTTTTTCCAACGATTCCAAGCGTCTCACCTTTATCTAATTTAATAGAAATGTTGCTGAGAATTGGACGATCAAATTCCAAAAATATATTACGCAATTCAATCACAAGGTAAAGTTAATTTAAGAAAACAGGAAGATAATCGAAGTGTAAAATACTCTTCAACTAAGAAATGTAGAAAAGTCTATTCGAATTTCTTAAAAATTACTGTAGCAATATGACCTCCAAAACCGAAAGTGTTACTCATGGCATATTCCATTTTCTTATCTTCATATTTACTCATTGGAAAATGAAACGAATCAACAAACTCCGGGATAATTTCGGTTGTATTGATTGTTGGCGGGACTTTTTGTTCTTTTATCGCCAAAATAGTTGCTATAGCTTCGATAGCGCCAGCTGCACCTAAAAGATGCCCCGTCATTGACTTTGTTGCTGAAATTGCTAAAGATTTTCGTTCTCCAAATACTCTTTTGGCTGCAATCAATTCAGACATATCACCAAGTGGTGTTGAAGTTGCGTGCATGTTAATATGATCAATTTCATCTGGAGATATTCCTGCTTCACGCAAGGCTTCCTTCATGCCCAAAACAGCACCATCCCCCTCAGGATGCGTTCCTGTCAAATGATATGCATCAGCAGCCATCCCCCCTCCCACTACTTCAGCATAGATTTTCGCTCCTCGTTTTACCGCATGTTCGTATTCCTCTAAAATCAATGCTCCGGCACCCTCACCCATTACAAAACCATCTCTAGTTACATCAAAAGGACGGGAAGCAGATTCTGGACTTTCATTTCTCGTGGACAAAGCCTTCGCAGAAGAAAATCCTCCAATTGCTGATTCGTTAATGGCCGCTTCTGAACCTCCGGTGACAATAAGATCAGCTTTATCCCATTTGATGTAATTGAATGCTTCAATAATTGCTGTAGTAGATGTAGCGCATGCTGATACAGGACAAAAATTTATCCCGCGAAAACCATATTTAATTGAGATCCAACCTGAAGCAATATCTACTAAAATTCGTGGAATAAAAAAGGGGGTAAATCTTGGGGTTCCATCTCCCTGGCAAAATTCCATCATTTGATCTTGAAAAGTCTGAATTCCGCCGTTTCCAGAACCCCAAATCACACCAACACGATCTTTGTTGATCGATTCTAAATCAATTCCAGAATCAGTTAACGCTTCTTCAGAGGTAATCAAAGCGTACTGAGAAAAAGGGTCAATCTTTTTAAATTCTTTAGGGTCAAAAAAAGATGCCGGATCAAAATCCTTCAATTCACAAGCAAAGTGGACTTTGTGTTTTGCAGTATCAAATTTTGTAATCGGAGCGGCTCCGCTTTTTCCATTTAACAAGTTATTCCAGTAATCCGCTAGGTTATTACCGATTGGAGTCAAAGCTCCCATTCCAGTGACCACTACTCTTCTCATATCTATAAAAAACCAAGTTCTAATTTTGCTTCTTCACTCATCATATCTTTGTCCCAAGCTGGATCAAATACAATGTTTACTTTACAGGTTGTAACTCCATCCACGGAGGCTACTTTGTCTTCTACCTCTTTCGGTAGACTCTCAGCAACCGGACAATTTGGTGAAGTAAGAGTCATTTCAATTTGAACATTATTTTCTTTATCAATTTTGACTTCATAAATCAACCCCAACTCAAAAATATCGACGGGTATTTCCGGGTCATAGATTGTTTTGAGCATTAAAACTATTTTATCTTCTAATTCTTTCATTTCGACTTATTCAAAGAAGTAATCGCATCCATCTTTATTCGTTTTACCATACTTAATAAACCATTTGCACGTGTCGGTGATAAATGTTCTTTTAAGCCAATTTCATCAATGAAAAACAAATTAGCAGAAGCAATGTTTTCAGGAGTTTCATAATTTAAAACCTGAATCAACAAAGCGATTATACCCTTGGTAATTATCGCATCCGAGTCAGCATGAAAAACCATTTGATCGTTGATTAAATCAGACTGTAACCAAACACGAGACTGACAACCTTCAATAATTTGGTTATCATTTTTTTCCTGATTACTTAACTTCGGAAGTTCTTTTCCTAGCTCAATAATATACTCGTACTTTTCCATCCAATCATCATACATTGAAAACTCATCGATGATAGCAAGTTGTTTTTCTTCAATAGACATGTTGCAAAATTAAATAAAAGGAATGAGCTTAACGTAAATTATAATTTACTTCAACCTGCGTTGCACCAAAACCATATTTATTAAAATTAGCATCACGAGAACTTACCCCTGCGTATTTCGTTAACAAGAATTTAATTTCATTTTTTAAAATCCCCTCTCCCACTCCGTGAATTAAAACAAATTTATGCTCGCGGTTTTCAATCATTTTCTGAATAAATACATCTGCTTTTCTTACTTGATGGTGCAATATTTCATTAGAAGATATCCTTTTCGAAATCATTTCATTGTCATCAATATGCAAATCAATTTCGGGTGTTACAACAATTCGTGGTTGTTTAGAGATTTGATCAATTGAATCCTTGTATATTATTTTAT
>JBIIHD010000287.1:0-3056 GCA_044236095.1 Crocinitomicaceae bacterium
GAAATCAGAAACTACAATCGATTTGGAAAACTAGATGGGCATTCAGTTCTTTTAGATAAGAATGAAAAATTAGAACGTTATTACAATTACGCCTCTGGTAATTTGAAAGGAGAATCTTATTATAGAATTAATACTGAAGGAAATTGGTCAAAAGTATTTATTGAAGATTTTAATCAAAATTTAAATGATTGGAAGAAATCAGAATTCGTAGATTCATATTATGATTTTTTATTTATTAATAATAAACCAACAAAATCATATTTTAATACTAAGCCTTTTCCTATTGATGCTGCGAATCAATTTAATCTTTCAAGCACATTTAGAACAAAGAAGAAAACTTTTCGAAAAAATGATTTTATAGGCTTAATTTTCGACTATTATGATAATTCAAGTTATTCTGTTTTACTTGTAGATGGCTCGAATACGGCATACATTTATTCATACATTTATAATGAACCTAAACTCATTGCAAAAGAAAAATTGAAGCTTAACAAATCAGAATTTGTAGAATACGACCTTACAATTAACTTCTTTACAGATGGAATTCGATTTAATGTAAATAATCAATTAATTCATCTAATGCCTAATTGGAATTGGGTAGGAGGTAAAGAGTTTGGTATAGCTATTTCAGGAGGGGAAAACTTCATAGTAAAACAATTAGGTGCAGTTGAATTTTTTGATTCAGAAACTTCAAAAAGATGGTCAAAATGGGCTGAAAACAAAGTTCTAAATGATAATCCTACAGATTATGATGCAAGTGGAAGTGGCTTTTTTATTAGTCAAGAAGGTCATTTAGTGACAAATTACCATGTTATTGAAAATGCTTCTTCAATTGATATTGAGTTTAAAATGGCTGGTGAAACGGTATCATTTCCCGCCAGAGTGGTTGTCAAGGATAAAACAAATGATCTAGCTATTTTAAAAATAGATGAAAAAGATTTCAAGTTTGATGAACTTTTGCCTTATATTATCAGCTTTCAAACAATGGATGTAGGAACTGAAGTATTTACTTTAGGTTACCCTATGATAGAAGTCATGGGATCTGAAATTAAATTTACAGATGGTAAAATATCCTCTAAAAGTGGGCTCGATGGTGACATTACCACTTATCAAATAACAACGCCCATTCAACCTGGGAATAGCGGTGGACCAATTTTTAATGAAAACGGAGAAATTGTAGGAATCGTTGTTTCGACTTTGAATAGAGAAAATTTCAACGCTGAAAACGTGAATTTCGCATTGAAATCTAATCTACTTAAAAATCTAATTGATTCATCGTCAGAAAAAATTAACCTACCTGAATCTAATCTTTCTTCTAATTTAAAACTTTCAGAGAAAATCAAACTTTTTCAAAACTTCATTCCAATTATAAAGGTTAAGGAATAGATATAAAATAAGAATACCGCTCTAGGGCGGTATTCATTACTATAATATTTACTTTTAACATCCATAGCATTCATAAGCTCTGAAATACTGAGATTTCATCCAAGCAATTTTTCCATTTTTTGCAATTCGAACAAGAGCCCAATCTCCCTTGTATTTTAGTATCGTAACTTCGTCAGGTGAAACATTCGAGTATTTGTCATTAGTGAAAGATACCGTTTCGAATTCAGAATATTCATCAGAATAAATAGGTTGAGGTTCCTTGTAATTTGTGAAATATCCCAAAATCGTATTAGCCGAGTAATCAGTTGGAACAGATCTGAATCGAACTCCTTCTCCTTCGACATAACCAGTTTCGTGATGATTTGTAGATGTAATGAGATGAGATTCAACAAAATAATTCTCCATTATGCTCGCATAGTCGGCTGCGTTAGTTGATACTATCCATTTATTATCTACATTCTCGTACCATTGATTATTCACAAATCGATGTAATTTACCATCCACTCCTCGCATTCCATTTTTTGTTAGTAATGCCTCATTACCTGAAATTAATTGAAAAGCTGCAGGTGATACGCCCTCGGAATAAATCACTTCTATTTTCTCAAAAAAGGTAGCCAATAAATATTCCTTACTTGAGTTATCTTGAATCCAAATTCCCTCAGGATTATTCTCACTTACATTAAATCTTTCCCAATTTCCATTTTTAAATCTCCATTTAACTCCATTCACTGACATTCCCTCTTTTCGCAATAAATCCATATTACTACTATCAGCAATTACAAATCCGGTTGGTGACATCATTGAAAATTCAGGTCCATCTCCGCCTCCATTTACAGTATGTACAACTGTTTTTTTGTTTAAATGTAAATAAAGCAAAATTGCTATACCTACTAATAGTGCACTTGCAAGCGATCCTAATATAAAATCCCTTACTCTTAATTGATTTTGATACATGGTTTTTGGTTTTAGGTGGTTATTAAGTTAGTTTTAGCATTCCAAAATTGGTTGATTCTGGAATAAAATATCTAACGCAGAAAAAGATAAAAAATAACATTACTAGTTTAAAAAAAGCATTTCAAACAAATTGTAATTGTTATTTTTACTAAAAAAATTCCATGAAAATTCGTTTTACAATTTTAGCCTTCTTTTGCAGTTATTCAATCCTGTCACAGTTTTTTTTAACAGAAAAAATAATTTTAAAAGCAGTTAATCTCGATTCAGACTCTATTTATTATGGCGAAAACAACTCTTTTGCTTGGTATGAATTAAATGAAAATAAAATTTCTCGAATAGGAAATTACACAACAATAACCGAAGAAAATTATGCCGCAGAATTTGAAGAATATATTCAATTCAATTCAGTGTCAGGTTTAATTCAAGAAAATAAAAATAGAAACGAGTGGAGTGTTTATTATTTAAGCGGGCATTTAAAAGAACGTATAATTTTGGATGGTAATGGCAAACTCCAAAGCAGGATTGGATGGTTAGAAAAAAGAGTTAAAGACAAAACAATTTATACGAAATATATTATTGCCAATTATTCAAATGGCACTCTAATTAATTGTGAAGGAAAGGGTTGTAAAAATGAGAATATCGAAAAAAATAGATTTATTCTGAAAAACACTGAAGAAAAAAATCATTAAAACCATTCAAAGTATTGTCTTCTCAAG